>JAIEPY010000128.1 GCA_019748155.1 Burkholderiales bacterium
GTAATTTTAAATCCATTGGATTACAATTTAGTGATTGTATAAATTTAGCTTAGCCTATAGGAGGCTGAGCAGTAACGCTTTGGTAAATCGATTAAAGAAATACCATAAGGAATATATGGCATTTGTTTATGATTTTGGGATGCCTACAACCAATAACCAAGCTGAAAGAGATATTCGGATGATAAAGCTGCGACAGAAAATATCGGGTTGCTTTAGAAATGAAGAATATGCGGGACACTTCTTAAAAATAAGAGGGTTTATCTCAACGATGAAAAAGCAAGGTCTGGATATTTTGGATAGCCTGAAACGGGTAATTTTAAATCCATTGGATTACAATTTAGTGATTGTATAAATTTAGCTTAGCCTATACCTATAGGAGGCTGAGTAGTAACGAAAGGTTTTCCCCGAATCCCAGATACTAGAGGAAAACTTTTTAGAAATAAAAAAGGAGATAGATAATTTAGTATCTATGAGAAATTTGACGGCCTATAAAGACATTGATCCGATTAGAGCCAAAGAAGTTTCAGAAAACTGGAAATTATATTATGTTTCTTTTATGTGGAAAGAAAACCTACACGCCAGTAAAGACTGCCCAAAACTTTTACAAATTATTAAGCAACTGCCAAATTTAATAAATGTAACAATCGCTGTACTTGAACCTGGTGTTGGTCTATCAGCGCATAAAGGACCTTATGCTGGAATACTACGGTACCACCTAGGAATAACTATACCTAAGAATAATCCACCTTTCATTAGAGTATCTGATCAAAATTATACATGGCAAGTTGGTCAAAGCATCGTAATTGATGACTGTTATGATCATGAGGTAACTAATCATAGTGATGATATTAGGGTAATTTTGATGGTCGACATTATGAGACCGATGCCTTTTCCATTAAACTATCTTAACAAAAAATGCTTACTTCTCCAAAAAAAATGGAGTAATCACATTATAGATAGAGCAAATGCAGATTTTAAATAATTGTGTACACCTCTCTAGAAAGCAGTATCCAATGTATACAAAAAATTTATCCAGATTAATTTGGATGGTCTGTTCTTTAGGATTATTTATAGATGGGTACATATTATATATTAGCTCTATTACTGAACCATTTATAAAGGTCATGTTTAACCCTTCATCATTGCAAATTGGCTTAATTCAGGCTTCTGCACCACTTGGAGCCGCTATTGGTGGAATAGTGATGGGGCGAGTGTCTGATAAAATTGGCAGAAAAAGCATGTTGATTTTTAATCTACTTTTTTTTGTTATTATTGCTATTTTATCTGCACTATCTTGGAATATATCATCTTTATGTATATTCAGATTCCTAATAGGATTGGGTGTAGGCATGGATTATCCAATTTGTGCATCATATCTTGCAGAAATGATACCAAAAAATAAAACTAGCAAATTCATTGCAGCCGCCATGTTTTTAAACTGTTCTGCTTCAGCCGTTGGTGTTTTAATCGCATGGGTAATTTTTACATTAGTTCCTTCTTTGCACGCATGGCGATTTATGCTGGCTTCAAGTGCAATACCAGCTATTATAGGACTTGTTCTAAGGTCAAAATTACCTGAAAGTTTTATATGGCAGGCTCATAAAAATAAAATAGATATTAATGATCCGGAGAGTTTTAAATTTTATAAAAAACTATTTTCGCCGAAATATTTAAAATTAACTATTTGCTTTAGTATGTGTTGGTTTTTAATGGACATATCTTATTATGGAATTGCTTTATTTACTCCAAGCATCCTGAATGCATTAGGTGTAAGTGGGGGGGGTGATTTACTACATTCAGCGGGTACATTAATTCAATCTACCTTATATGTAAATATTTTTGTCATGCTTGGAGCATTTGCATCAATTTTTGCAATTGATAGGATGGATAGCATTAAACTGCAAAAAATAGGATTTATGTTTTCATTCTTAGGGTTATTCATTATATCTATAAGCTTTTTTGCTCAAAATCATATTTTAAATTTGATATTAGGTTTTTCTGGTTTTATACTATTTAACTTCTTCGTTAATTTTGGCCCAGGAATTACAACTTATTTATTGCCTGTACAATTATACCCCACCGAAATTAGAGCTACTGGACATGGGTTTGCGGCTGGATCAGCAAAGCTTGGAGCCTTTTTAGGTACGATTCTTGTGCCTGTTGTTCAGCTACTGGTGGGGGTTCATCTCACTATTTTAGTATTATCATTTACTTTAATACTAGGGCTTATATTATCTTATTGGATCCCGCCAATTCATAGGACAGTAATAGAGCTAGATTCACAATTTAAAGATGATGTAATAAATGAATATACTTAAAGAAATTTTTTTATTCCCTAAAACTATAAAGTTACTACTAGTATCTATTTTTATAACCAGAACTACATATTTTATGGTGTGGCCATTTATTACCGTTATATTTCATGATAGTTATAACCTTGACTCTTTGGCGATAGGAAGCATAATGACTGCAAGTTCATTAATTTCTGTTATGGCTGGGTTTTATGCGGGAAATCTTTCTGATAAAATTGGAAGGAAAAAAATTATTAGTTTGGGATGCATCTTTGCAGTTCTAGGGTATTTAGCACTGGCAATTTCTAATCAATTATATTTATCTGTTATTGGTTTGTTTCTAATTGGCCTTGCATACTCTTATACTGAAGCTCCTTGCCGTGCATTAATGAGTGATCTTCTTAACGACTCTACCCAAAGGGAGTTGGCTTTTCAAACTAGATATTTTATAATTAATATTGGCGGTGCTGTTGGACCATTAATTGGCATTACTCTGGGCATGAGCGCACATAAATCAACTTTTTTAATTACCGCGATTACCTATATCTTATTTTATTTAATTGTAAAGCTTACATTTTCTGAGGTGATGATTGCAAAAAGCCCTAAGGCAGAAAGGAAACACTTATCTATCTGGAAGGCTATAGCCACCATTAAAAAGGATCTAATCTATTGTATAGCAATTATTTCAGGGACAATTTCTTATATTATTTACTCCCAAATAGACTTTACAATACCACAATTTATTCTTATTACTCAGAGTCATCTTGCTATAAAAGTTATAACCACAATTTTTGTTGTAAATTCAGTTACAGTAATTATTTCTCAACTTATATTAATCAAAGTTCTACGTAATATTTCGATTGAATATCGGATTATATATGGAATGGTATTATTTTGTGTATTTCAGCTATTTATCTATTTTTCAAATGTTGGTAATGTGCTGTATCTAATCTTGTTAATAGTTATTTTTAGTATTGCCGAAGCAATAATATATCCTAATTTAAATATTCAAATGGATCGTTTAGCACCAGAAAAACATCGCGGAGCTTATTTAGGGGCATCTTCTTTAACAATATTAGGTTTATCAATAGGTCCTATTATTAGTGGATTTTTCTTAAAAGAAACAACCCGAGGAGTCTTTTTGGTTTTCTTTTTGATATGCCTAACGGTTATATATTTGCAATATGTAATAATCAGAAATTTAAAAAAAGAAAGTCAGGTCTCAAATGAATAATGAAAAAATTGCAATTATTACAGGTAGCAGCTCTGGAATAGGTAAAGCTACTGCCATTTTATTAAGCCAAGAGGGTTATAAAATTTGTGTGAATTATAATAATAATAAAAATGGGGCTGAAGATGTTGTAGATGTAATTAAACGCTCTGGTAGGCAAGCTATCGCAGTTAAAGCGGATATATCCAATGAAGATGAAGTCGTGGAAATGTTTAATATTGTTGATGCTGAATTAGGAGCTTTGACGGCATTAGTTAATAATGCGGGAATATTACTTACACAGTCTAGTATTGAAGGATTAAATGAAGCAAGAATTAATGCAATATTGCATACAAATGTAACAGGAACAATTATTTGTTGCCGTGAAGCAATAAAGAGAATGTCTCATAAGAATGGTGGTCATGGCGGCGGTATTGTAAATGTATCTTCTGCGGCATCCAGACTTGGTTCACCGGGAGAATATATTGATTATGCAGCTTCAAAAGGTGCTATAGATACTCTTACTATTGGTTTGGCGCAAGAAGTTGCAGCTTATGGGGTTAGAGTTAATTGTGTTAGACCAGGATTTATTCATACTGGAATGCACGCAGCTGGTGGGGAGCCTAATAGAATTGAGCGAATAAAGTCTAAAATACCGATGCTAAGAGGGGGAGAGGACTTTGAAGTTGCAAATGCCATCTATTGGTTATTATCTGAAAATTCTTCGTTTTCTACGGGAATATTTATAGATGTTTCTGGCGGTAAATAAATGTGAAATCCAAGCTTGGCTATTGTGACTATTATTTCTAAGAAAAATATTGCTTTGAACTCAAAATTAGTACAATTATCAGATATTTTACAATTATCTGATATCCAGCCTAAGGATATTATTGAAGAAAATAATTGTTACCACATTAAGGCAATAATTACTTCCGAATTTAAGTTCTGCAATAAGTGTTTTAGCAATAACTTATCAAAAAATGGCACAAGAGTAATTATGTATCGAGATATTCCAATACATAATAATCCTGTTGGCATACATATATCATTCCAACGTTATCAATGCAAAAAATGTCATAATACTATATATCAAGATTCTCTATCGCTTGACACTAAACACTTAATGACCAAACGTTTAGTCGAATACATTTACACCAAAGTATATCAACGTAAATTTACAGAGTTAGCTTTAGAAATTGGAGTTAATGAAAAAACAATTCGTAACGTATTTGCTAATAATGTTGATATTCAATTAAAATTGCTTGATATTATTACTCCAGAAGTACTTGGAATCAATGAGATACATTTGGTTGGTAATTCAAGATGTGTCATAACCAATGTTGAACAAGCGACTGTTATTGATATTCTCAAAACTCGTAATAAAGCAATACTTATGAGTTATTTTGGGCACATCAAAAAGGTTGAAAATATTAAAATTGTAACTATGGGTATGTGGCAGCCGCATTTTAATGTAATTAGTGCTATTATTCCTGATGCCAAAATTGTGATTGATAAACTCCATGTAGTTAAAATGGCTTTGGAAGCAATGGAAAAAGTACAAAAAAATATTTGTAAAGGGCTTACTTACAAAGAGCGAAAACAACTTAAAGATAATAGATATTTGCTATTAACGCGCCACTATCAACTTACGCCAATGGATAAGCTTACAATTGAAGATTTGAGAATGCAATATCCCCTATTAGGGCAAGCGTACTTACTAAAGGAGGGTTTCTATAATATATGGAATCACCCGACAAAGAAGGAAGCAGAACGAGCTTATATTGACTGGTGTAAACAAATTCCAATTGAGTTAGCCGATTACTTTATACCCATAGTTAATACTGTAGAAAATTGGTATAAGCCAATTTTTAATTATTTTACTAACAGCTATAATAATGCTACTGGTGAGGCTTTAAATGAGCTAATTAAAATTATGAATCGAAAAGGTCGATGTTATTCATTTGAAGTCCTGAGGTCAAAAATACTTTTGATTCATGGGGCACATAAGATACAAGCATTACCAGGTTTTAATAAAAACCATGGTACTTCCATTCAAATATTATTGAACCTTTTTGAGTTAGAATCTACTCCATGTCAACTGTAATCTAAATAGCTGCCTGATTTTAAATGTTAAAGCAGAATCGTAATATTGAATTATATATAAAATCAGAAAAATCTTGGGTTAGCGGTTAGAACCCCAGGAATATAAAAATTATGCGCAAAATAGTCATTACTCTACTTTTCTCATCTGCAAGTTATCTAACTTCCGCATCTACTACGATCAATAAACCAACCATAGAAATATTAGCCACAGGAGGAACAATAGCTGGTGTTGCCTCATCGCAAACTTCAAGTATCTATAAAGCCGGAAAAATGACTGCAGAGCAGTTGATTGCATCGGTTAATGGAATAAATGATCTTGCTCATATCAAATATGAACAAGTCTACAATAAAGATAGTGGCGATGTCACTTTAAATGACTGGTTAAAACTTTATGGTGAAGTACAAAAAGTAGCAGATGATCCATCTATAAATGCAATCGTAATAACACATGGAACGGATACTTTAGAAGAAACCGCCTACTTTTTAGAGTTAACGGCAAAAACGACTAAACCAATTGTTATAGTTGGTGCAATGCGCCCGGCAACAGCAATAAGCGCGGATGGACCACTTAATCTTTATAATGCTGTAGCAGTAGCGGCTAATAAAGATTCTGTAAGTCGCGGTGTTCTGGTTGCGATGAATGAAAAAATTTTTGATGGCCGTGAAGTACAAAAAACCAATACAATTTCAGTAGATACATTCAAAGCTCCAAATAGCGGAGCAGTAGGAACAGTATTTATGGGCAAGGTAAATTATAGCAGTAGGGCGACTCGCCCGAATACGGTAAATACTCCGTTTAGTCTGAGTGGAGTAACAACACTACCAGATGTTGCAATAATATCTGAGTATGCAGGTGTAAATACAGAAATGTTGGATCACCTCCTTGATACTAAGAACCTTAAAGGAATTGTAATTGCCGGGGTTGGAGATGGAAATATCCCTAGCTATGAAAAAGATTTCTTAATTAAAGCACGCAAAAAAGGAATCGTTATTGTTCGCAGTAGTCGGGTTGGTAGCGGTCAAGTGACTTATGATTATAATGATTTAGATAGCACTTATGGTTTAGTTTCTGGTAATGATCTGATACCGGCTAAAGCGCGCATTCTACTAATGTTAAGCCTAACTAAAACAACAGATATTAAGCAAATTCAGGAATATTTTGATAAATATTAGAAGGGGGGATTTTATGACTTATCAGATTGAAAAACAATAGGTACTGATTATCAAATTTCAGTTATTGAAGAATTGCGTAAAGTTATTGCAACAGCAATTACGCCCTGTGAGAATTTGGTTGATGGCACGCACAATTTGGATGTTTCCCGCAACTTTCCAGCATGTTTAAAATTTTGTACTAAAATAACTGGAATATTTACAATCTAAATAAACTTTTTAAGTATTTATAACTATTTGCTAATTCATTTTGCTTGAAAAAATGCTACAATATAGTCGATAAAATCAATTGGTTTTAATTATCTTTCTTTTACAAAAAGGCAATATAAAATATGAAAGCAGCACGCGCAATTTTAATTAGTTTACTTTTGGGGATTTTTTTGGATGGCTTATCCGTTATTTAAGCCTAGCGCAAGCTACAACTGCAAGTATCTTGCAGTACTTGTCAATGGCATCAGATATTTTTATTAAACTAATTAAAATGATTGTCGCTCCATTAATTTTTGCCTCATTAAGTCTTGGAGTTATAAATATTGGTGATAATGCTAAAGGATTAGGTCTCCTATTTGGGCGCGTATTAGGAATGTTTATTATTTCTTCGATTTGTTCGCTATTTATCGGTTGGTTTATGATTGACCTATTTAAACCAGGTTTATCAATGGTTGAAGTTGGTAAAAATCTTTTAGAAGAAGGTGCTACGGTTGCGGGTAAATTTGATTCATCATCAATTTCATTAGCGCATTTTGTACAAGAAACGATTCCAGATAATATTTTCAATGCCTTTGCTGGTGGACATATTATTCAGATCGTGATTTTTTCGCTATTCTTTGGAGTAGCACTGACAAAAATAAACCCTAAAGGTCGTGATGCAATGCGCGAGCTTTTGGATGCGATAATGCATGCAATGTTTGCAATTTGTCATATTGTAATGAAATTAGTTCCGATTGCTGTTTTTGCTTCAATTGCCAACGTAATTATTAAAAATGGTTTTGGTGTACTTTATACTTACCTAGTATTTATTCTTGAATATTATCTAGCTCTGGTTGTGGTGTGGGTAGTTATTTATATCATATCACTCAAAGTTGTCGGCAGAAGCATTAATAAATTAATTAACGCGATCATTCCACCATTATCATTGTCTTTTGCGACGTCATCTTCTGAAGTAGCGTACCCTGCTGTGTTTGAGGCATTAGAAGAGCATGGCGTGCGTGAAAAAATTAGCAGTTTCGTAATGCCAATGGGTTATTCATTTAATATGATAGGTTCGATGGTATATTTCAGCTTTGCAATTATCTTTATTACGCAAGTATTTGGAATTGATATTTCGTTTACCGATAAGCTTTATATCTTCTTTATGCTGTTAATTACCTCTAAAGGTATTGCTGGCGTTCCACGTGCTTCGATTATGGTAATTTCTTCAGCAGTAACCGCATTCCACTTCCCTGCTGCAAGTATTTTACTGTTATTGCCGATTGATGCGTTTGCTGACATGGGACGGAGTGCAACCAATGTTTATGCCAATGCGGTGATGACAACTTTCATTGATAAATGGCATAAAGATTAATATCTTTTCTGTTTAATAAAAAACCTCAACATTATTGTTGAGGTTTTTTATTTCAATGCTTATAACCCACATTCATCAGCCACTTTTTATATTTTTAATTATCATTCAATTTAATGAAAAAATGAATGATTGTTCTGAATTTTTGCTATTCTAATCTAATTAATTTTAAAGATAACCACGATTAATTCAAAAAGCACAAAAATTTTTGTTCCAAAATATCATATTTTTCAATTTTTTACCAAAAAAATAAATAAAAATATGGGGTGATGAATGTGGGTTATAACGAACCTAGTATGATACAGCTCTCTTTACCTGTGTCTTAGTGCTTGAAGTGACGAATCCCACTAAATACCATTGCTATACCATGATCATCACAAGCATCAATTGACTCCTGATCGCGAAGAGAACCACCTGGTTGAATGATAGCTTTAATTCCAGCTTTAGCACATTCATCAACACAATCTCTAAACGGGAAGAATGCATCTGACGCTAATACACCACCATCTTTAGCGCGCTCAATAGCTTGTGCAGTTGCCCAAATCCGGTTAGTTTGCCCAGCACCTATTCCTTTAGCTACACCATTTTTAGCCACGACAATCGCATTGGACTTAACATGTTTAACTACTTTCATTGCCATTGTTAAATCAATCAAATCCTCTGCGCCAGGTTGTGCTTTAGTCACAACTTTAAGCTCATCCGCAAATTGGCAATCACGATCTTGCACTAAAATACCACCATCAACGGTTACATATTCCAGCTTAGTTTGTGGTGCAGTGGTTTTAATCTGAATTACCCGTAGGTTTTTCTTAGTTTGTAATTCAGTTAATGCTTCAGCGCTAAAAGCTGGTGCCATCACGATTTCCAAGAAGGTATTATTCATTTCTTTAGCGGTTGCTAGATCTACTTCATTATTAATAGCAACAATACCACCAAAGATTGAAACTGGATCACTGGCATGCATTTTGGCATAAGCATCGGCTACATTCGCACCAATCGCCACGCCACAAGGAGTTGAGTGTTTTACGCCACAAGCAGCAACTTCACTAAATTCGGCAACCACTTTCCATGCCAAATCCATATCACGGATGTTATTAAAGGATAATTCTTTGCCGTGTAACTGAACAAAATCTTTTAAAACACCAACTTGAGTGGTCGCGGTATAGAATGCGGCTTTTTGATGTGGATTTTCACCATAACGTAATTCAGCAGACTTTTGGTATGACATATTAAGATAGTGTGGGAACTCTTCTTCACCCAATAAGAAATTACTAATTGCTGCGTCATATGCTGATGTTAAATTAAATACTTTTCCGGCTAATTTTTTGCGGGTTGCAAAGCTCACATCTTGGCTAGTACCTAGCTCTTGCTGCACTTGAGCATAATCAACCGTGTCACTAATCACAATTACATCTTTAAAGGCTTTAGCTGCAGAACGAAGCATGGTTGGTCCACCAATATCGATAAACTCAACTTTTTCTTCAAAAGAAATATCTTTAACTACTTCATTAAAAAATGGGTACAAATTAACAATTACCATATCAATGGTCGCAATATTATGCTCTGCTATTATTTGCATATGCACCGGATTGTCGCGAACTGCTAAAATACCGCCATGAATATTCGGGTGCAATGTTTTTACCCGCCCATCCAACATTTCCGGGAAATTAGTAACTTCACTAACCTCGGTAACTGCTAAACCTTTTTCTTTTAAGTATTTGTAAGTTCCACCAGTTGAAATTAATTCAACGCCCTGTCCAACCAAAAATTCGGCAAAGTCGGCAATACCATCTTTATCAAATACACTGATTAACGCTCGTTTTAACATCTACTAGTTCCTTTCAAAATTAATTAATTTATACAGCTAAAACTATACTCATACAACATTTGAGAAATCTTAAACCCCATACTTTGATAGAGTTTTTGCCCATCTTCAGAAGCATAAAGAACTGCGTAATCTAAATCTAATTCTTTTGCTATTGCAAGGCACTCATTCACCGCCACTCGTCCCAACCCTAAACGGCGAAACTCAGACTTAGTTGACATCGCATATATTCCTGCAACAGAAGAAGTACAATAAACCATCGCCACCATAACAATCTTTAATTTTAGTTAAATTATCCTCACTCACAGCACCCCAAACAAAATTAACTAATGGGATTGCAGCCGGAGATTTTAAGGCCAATAAACCACTGGCTTACTGCCTGTAAGTTAGAAGCTCATTAATACCCCTTATGATGAATCTGTTCAAATATACATGCTCTAAATCATAAATTTCACCGGCTTCGATATTTAACGCTTGTTTAAATAATGGTGCATCATAAACCAGCGTATGAAACTCACCATTCTCACCACAAATATCTACACCTAGTAGTTCTAGACAAACAAAGTCTAGTTCGCTGTATTCCGCGCCTAATAATTCATCAATAGCGTATTTTTTACTGACTACTGAAAGTTTACTTTTTATTCCTAGCTGAATAATTTCATTTTTAACCTCGAGCCGAGATTTACCCCATAATGGTAAGTATGCAGACAATCCAGATTGCTGACAAACTAACTCTTCAAATTGGCGATGGGCAACAATATCAATATCACCAAAAGCACACTGTGCTACATTGTATACATGTTTAATCTCAGTAAGCGCTTCAACTAGATTAGACTCGTAGTTACTCCAAGAGCTTTCTTTTAAAACCAATGGCAAATTAAGTACCAATGCTTGCTGCTGCAAAATTTGTGTACTTACACCATTGGAGCGTGAATAGCCACGCTCATCCACCATGCACAGTAAAACTTGTGGCTTTAATCCACTGGCTAGCGCAAGATGCAATGCCAGCGCGCTGTCTTTGCCACCACTCCAAGAGAAAGCAATGTTCTCCATCATTAAAGCTATTTATCTACCCCTAAAGCTTTTTTGCTATAATGAAGCACGGTGGTATCTGCTGCAAAGAATTTATGCAATAACTCTTTACCACTAATAATATTTAAAGTTGCGACTTCCAGAACCCTGCCAATTAAACTATTGTTTTGCATATATCTACACTTAATAAAATATGTTAATTACCACTAACTACTACTATTATGAAGATTCTTTTTCCATATATAGTGTTAGCTCACCAACTTTAACACCAAATTTTTTAAAATAATTACGGTTAATTAGATGCTTATCATCAATTAAAAACATCCAATCATCAAAATTAATTTGATAAGTACTATCATCAACCTTTACGTTCATCACATAATTCCATTGCATCGCATTACCGGCTATTTTTATATCTGCCTTACCAATCACATCATTAGTCGTCGCTTCGTATTGGCTCTCTGAAATCTTAACAAAAAGCCATTCACAGCTTTCTACTTTACCATTATCATAAATAATTTTTTCATCAAATACACCTCTATTATCAGCCCAACGAGCATTACCATGAAAGTCAAACCGACGGGTAACATTACCAGTTCGATCCTGCACAATACCATAACCATTTATATTACCATTTAAATAAGTTTGCAAATTAAGCTGAGGCTGATTATTTTTATAATCTTTTAAGTTCATCCCCGAACAGCCTATCAATAAACACATAGCTACAGATATAATCAATAAACGCATTATAATTCTCACATAAAAATAAGTTAAGTATTATCATCACCAAATAGCTGTTTTCTTAGCTTTGTATCACTCGAATCTTTTCCTAACCAAATCCCAAAAAAATGATTAGCAAATTCTTTATCATTAATACGCCCTAAAAGCTGCCAATTTCCATCAAAAAATAGTGTTTCATGCTCATTAGTTAGTATACCAGTTAACACACTTCCATTACTTACATTAGGAATTATCTCAGATAACTCACTCTGCCAAAGATCTAACTTATCTTCAGAGACTTTATTCGACTGATCTCGAATTTTCTCAATTGCCTTTTTGGCAATATCTTCACCTTTTAAATTTCTCGCGTAGCGTAACTGCAATGCAAATGGTTTATCCAAAGATAATTTACCCATGGGGGCATAAGTTGTTGCCGTAAAAACATTGAAAAATAGAAATTTATAATTTCCACTACCAACTTTTTCAGCATCAGGAATATAGCTCTTTAATACACTAATATCCGCAAAACAATAATTACATGCTAATATCAGGCTAAACAATATCCATCTCTTTAATTTAAGCATGAACAATCTCCATTTGAACAACATTAATTCTCTCAGAAATAAAACCTGCGCTGCAAGCGGATAAATAAAATTCCCACATTCTAATAAATTCGTCATTAAACCCAAGTTGCGCAATTGATTCCAATTTATGCTTAAATTGCTTCAACCAAATTTGTAAAGTAGTTGCATAATCCTTCCCAAAGCGAAAAACCTCAGAACATCTCAGCCCACACTTATCTAACTCTTGCTCCAAAGAACGCTCACTAGGAAGCATTCCACCGGGAAAAATAAAGGTACGAATCATATCAGATTGCTTAACATAACTTCTAAATAGATCATCAGAAATAGTAATAGTTTGTAATAAAATCTTGCCACCTGGTTTTAGCAGTTGTTTTAATTTAGCAAAATAAACCGGCCAATATCTCATTCCAACCGCCTCCAGCATCTCAATAGAGACAATATAATCATAGCTACCTGTTTGATGGCGGTAATCTTCAATCTCAATTTTTACATCCGTATCTTTAAGTCTCAGTTGAGCATAACTTGCCTGTTCATTAGATAAAGTAATTCCTTTAACCTGATGCCTACGTAAAAATGCACGCTCGGCAAAACCACCCCAACCGCAGCCAATTTCTAAAATTGAACCAGGTTTATTACCAATTTTATCTAGTATTCGGTCATATTTTTTATGTTGAGCCTCAGTTAAATCTTGACCTTCGTAGTCAAAAATTGCGGCAGAATAAGTCATACTCTGATCTAACCACAGCTTATAAAATTCATTTCCAAGGTCATAATGAGCTTGTATATTACGTTTACTTCCTTTAAGTGTATTGCGCCTAGTGAGATAGAGCAATTTAGATAATAGCTTAAACCATAGACTACCATGGGCATAATGTTGAAATAAATGTTCGTTTTGTAGACCAAAACAGATCAAATCATATAAGTTATCAGTTGTGAAATATCCATCACGATAATCTGCAGCAAATCCAACATCGCCCTTGATAATCAAATTAGCAATCACCCGCCAATCATGCAGTTCAACATAAATAGAATAACCTTTATGGGATCCATTTACCTGAACAGTTTCACCCTCTGGAGTTTTAATAATAATCTGACCATAATCAATTTTATTTAACGCTTTTAAAAAATTACGCTTTACTAATTTATCGAACATAATTTACCTTATAAAAAATTCTAATTTTTAATTCGTGGATATGGAACAAATGGTATTTTTTTAAAAAATATTCTTAGTGCTTCAAAGTATATACCAGCTAAAATCTTATAGACATTGAGTGGAGATTTAAGAACGCTTGCCATAAAACCAGCGGACTTAAATTCAACTAAATTACAATGATAACCAGCACTAAATACTTTTTCATTATTTTCATAAGTATCTATAGAAAAATGTAATTTATCTTCATCCAATTTAAAGTTCCAATGATACTCTTGGTCAAGATTAAAAAATGGCGATACGTGAAATTTTTTTTCGCTGATAATTTCTGGCTTTGATCGATCTAGTAAATAATAGTGGCGTTCATTCCACGGTGTATTTGAAACTTCTGCTAAGATATAGCGACAATCTTCGTTTTGAACCACTAAATATAAATTTAGCGGGCTAAAGTAAAGACCAAGATTACTCAACTGCCCTAACAAAAATACTTGTTCATCGCCATTTAAGTTCCCGCCTAATTCTCTAACTTGCTGACAAACTTTATTTGCTAGAGAAATATTGCTTGTATTATGGTGTAAATAATTCTTAGAGTTAAAGCGGTAGATAGCCCACTTTACACAGCTAACAAGATGTGAGTCTGAATAAAATTTTACTTGATTAAGTGCAATTAACCACATATTTAACTTATAGCTAAACTGATGAATTTTAGGAGTATAGCGTTTATGCCAAACTACACCGTGGCATAATGAGTTATTCCACAAATGTCACCCCCAGCTGCTGACAAACCATTAGTGCGCTTTTGACGCCATCTTCATGGAACCCTGCTGACCAATATGCACCACAATAATGAACGCGGTCACGACCAGAAATTTTACCCCATTGTGCCTGAGCTGCAACTGACTCATCGGAATACACCGGATGAGCATAATTAAACCTGGCACAAATTTGGCTCTCGTCTACTAGATTAGCGCTATTTAAAGTAACACAATAAGTTGTTTGAGTATTTAAGCCCTGCAAAATATTCATATTATAGGTAAGTGTAGCTTTATTATTACTATCATCATTAATTAGATAATTCCAACTCGCATGAGCAAGCTTATTTCTTGGTAGTAAGCTCGTATCACGATGAAGAATTACATCATTATTGGAGTATTTAATTGCGCCTAAAACTCTCAGCTCATCATCATTCGGATTAGCTAAAAGCTGCAATGCCTGATCAGAATGACAAGCACAGATTACCTCGTCATATTTTTTACTCTCACCATTCACAAACACTAATTCAACATAATCAGCATGACGAATTATTCTTGAAACTGGACTACTTAAGAAAATCTTATCGGCAAACTCTGCGGTCAATTTAGGAATGTAATTACGCGAACCACCACTAATAGTATACCATTGTGGTCGGTTAGTGATATCTAGTAAGCCGTGATTATTAAAAAATTTAGCAAAAAAGACAAATGGAAAATCAAGCATTTCTGTCATGCCCATTGACCAAATTGCAGATCCCATCGGTAAAATATAACCATTGATAAACCAATCACTGAATTTATTCTTGTGTACAAACTCACCTAGCGTAAGACTTGAATCTGAGTTGTTCGCTTGTTTAGCAAGTTTATTAAATTTCAGGATATCCAAAATCAAGCGGTAAAATTTAGGACGAAAGAAATTTTTACGATCGGCAAATAAACTATTCAGTGTATTGCCATTATACTCTAAGCCCCAATTATCATTACGAACAGAAAAGCTCATTTCTGTCGGACGATAACTAACCCCAAGGCGATCTAAAATTCTTTGAAAGTTAGGGTAGGTTCGATCATTAAAAACAATAAATCCCGTATCGATAGCTAGACCATCAATATCAACGGTATGAGTATGCCCGCCAATATAGTCATTTGCCTCTAAGACTTCGATATCATATTTCTGATTAAGCAGATAAGCACAAGTTAAACCAGAAATACCGCTGCCAATAATAGCTATTTTTTTTACCACATTAGACCTTTTTAAATTTTTGTGCAAATTTACGCCAAAGTCCACGCGGCAACAGAGCAAACAGTTTCATTGGAATACTCAGGCGATAAGGAAAATGAATTTCATTCTTTTTATTTACAATACCTTGATGGATAATTTTGGCTGCGTCATCCGCCTCAAGAGCAAATGGCATTGGAAAGTCATTTTTAGCGGTAAGCGGAGTTTTCACAAAGCCTGGATTTACCACCGTTACCGCAATATTTTCTGGGAGCAGATCAATAGCAAGAGATTCCAACAAATAATTTACTGCGCTTTTACTCGCTCCATAAGCTTCAGCGCGACTTAGTGGTACATAGCTAGCCATACTCGCAACCCCAACCAGATGTGCTTGAGTTGATTTCCTTAATAGCGGCAAAACGCACTCAATGCTATTAGCAAGAGTTATAACATTAGCATCAAATACGCGCTTGACTAACTCAGCATCAAAACTTTCACAATCAACATACTCGCAATTACCCGCATTTAGAATTGCCAGGTCAACGAAAGAATGCTTTTGTTCCAACTGCTTAAATTGATTACGACAGGCTACCAAATCGAGTAAATCTAAGGTTATTGTATCAATACCTAATTGAGCCAATTCAGATAATATCTGAGGATTTCTACCAACTGCAATTACTTCACAGTTTAAAGATTTATAAAGTTTAACCAGCGATAAACCTATCCCGGATGTTGCACCAGTAATTAATATTTTCATTGTTACCCCAAATTACTTTTAATTTTACGTACTATCCCACCAATACAAGGCAATTTCTCATATAGCATTGCCCCAAGATCAAAATAATCTCGGTGGGAAATTATTTTATCATCAAATATAATTTTACTAATACCAGGTACAATTATTTCATTACCCTTGTTCAGCCGCGGATGAATCAGATGCATATTCCACTCTAAAAATGCCACCCCATCCAATTTACTTACGTGGATAAACTCAAATTTACACTTTGATACGTTTTTATATAGATTATGACAATATAACATAAAACTATCTAATCCAATAATCTGATGTGCCGGATCTTCAAAAATAATATTCTCTGAGTATACTTCTTTAAGAGACTCAACATTATTAGCGCCCAATGAATTAAACGTACTTTGTAATTTATCGACAATATCCATAACATCACCACTCAAAATCTAAGCATTAAATTTATAGAACAAATCAAGCTACTGGTCGTTAGTCACTAACAATTTTTTGATAACAGCGACAAGTAATTCATGTTCATGCGCAAGCACCTTTTGTTGCAAGCTATCCGCGCTATCACCTGGTGTAATTACAACCTTAGCCTGAGCAATAATCGCACCACGATCAATTTCTTCGCTGACATAGTGCACAGTACAACCTGACTCACAATCACCAGCGCTAATCGCGGCTTGATGTACTTTAATACCCCACATTCCCGCTCCACCATGACGAGGGAGTAATGAGGGATGAATATTGATTATTTTTTGCGGAAAACGCTGAATTATTTGCTTATCTAAGATTGATAAAAAACCAGCTAGCACGATCAAATCACAATCATCAGGAATCAATGCATTAATTCGCACAGAAAGCTCATCACGATAGAGCTTGCGATCAACCAAATGTGCCACAACCCCAGCCTGAGTGGCACGCTCTAAAGCATAGCACTTACGATCAGCAATCACTGCTGCAACTTGCGCCGGAAAAGCATCCAAGATAGCCTGCAAATTAGTTCCACCACCGGAAACCAGAACGACTAATTTAGACATATTTTGTCATTACCCTGAGTTATTCTTCCAATTACACGTGCGCTCTCACCATGTTCTGCTAATACCTGAATAATACCATCAACTAGTTTTGGATTTACTACCAAAATAAACCCTACCCCCATATTGAAAGTACCAAACATTTCCTCACGAGCTACGCCAAGTTTTTCAATCAAGTTAAAAATTGGTAAAGATTCAATTTTAGTTGTATCAATGCTCGCACACAGACCATCGGGAATAATCCGCGGCACATTTTCATATAAACCACCACCAGTAATATGCGCCATACCATTTACCGTATATTTTTCTAATACCGCTAAAACTGGTTTAACATAAATCTTAGTTGGTATTAATAATTGCTCGCCAATCGGTGCACCATTAAACTCAGCTTTAAAATCAGTAACTAAACGACGCACTAAAGAAAAACCGTTGCTATGAAAACCGCTTGAACTTAAGGCAATAATACTATCACCTTCACGAATTTTATCGCCCGTAATAACTTGTGCTTTTTCAACCACCCCAACGGCAAATCCGGCAATATCATATTCACCCGGTTGGTAAAATCCGGGCATTTCAGCCGTTTCACCACCAACCAATGCGGCATAAGATTGTAAACACCCTTCAGTTACACCACTAACAATTTGTGCCGCAACATCAGCATCGAGTTTACCACACGCTAAATAATCTAGAAAAAATAAAGGCTTAGCACCATGACATAAGATATCATTAACACACATCGCCACACAATCAATCCCAATGGTATCGTATTTGTTTAGTTCAAAAGCAATTTTAAGTTTAGTTCCAACTCCATCTGTGCCAGAGACTAAAACTGGGTTGTCATATTTACCAAGTTCATAGAGTGCACCAAAACTCCCTAGTTCGGTTAAAACATTTTTTGAATAAGTGCGTTTGACCATATCTTTAATTAAGCCAACGCTCTTATAACCTTCTTCTTTATTAACCCCTGCGGTTTTGTAAGTAATCATATTTTAAATCCTTATACTCGTTCAATATCATCTAGTGGGTAATTTGCGGTGAAGCAGCCATCACAATACTGGTCACCACCTAAAATTTTACGCTGATTATCTAAAGACAAAAAGTCCAGACTATCAGCATTTATAACTTTGCAAATCTCATCAACGCTTAATTTACTGGCAATTAATTCTTCCTTGCTCGAAATATCAACGCCAAAGAAACATTCACTTTTAACCATTGGTGAGGCTAAACGGAAATGAACCTCTTTAGCACCAGCTTCGCGTAGTAATTGAATCAATTTTTTAGCCGTGGTTCCACGTACTAGCGAATCATCAACCAAAATTACTCGCTTCCCTGCAACCACATGACGCATTGGATTAAGTTTGAGTTTAACTGCCTGCTCACGCAATTTCTGATCTGGTAAAATAAAACTGCGTCCCATGTATTTGCTGCGTACCAAACCCATGGAGTAAGGAATTTTACTTTCTTCGGAATAACCAATCGCTGCAACCACTCCCGAATCAGGAACTCCAATTACTACATCCGCTTCAACCGGTTTTTGATGAAACAAGCAGCGCCCAGCAGACTCGCGTACATGATAAACATCTAAACCATCCAAAATACTATCTGGACGTGAAAAGTAGATATATTCAAACGAGCATGACGCACGGTGCGTATTTTTGGCATAGCGATATGAATTCAAACCAGTTTCATCAATAATCAGCATTTCACCCGGCTCAATTGAGCGAATCAGATCAGCACCAACGATATCCAAAGCACAACTCTCAGATGCCAGAACATGAGTCTCGCTACCACGAATTTTACCCAAACACAGTGGACGAATCCCTAACGGATCGCGTACCGCAATTAGTTTATTACCAATTAACATCACCAGTGCGAATGCTCCACGGATGGTATTACAGGTATCACTAATTGCTTGTTGTAAGCCCAGACGCGCACGCTTAGCTAGGAGATTAAGAATTACTTCGCTATCACTACTAGTTTGGAAAATTGCCCCATCTAATTCAAGTTCATTGCGCAAACGATTAGCATTAATCAAATTACCATTATGTGCCAGCGCGATTGCCCCCATTACTGATTGGGCAAAAAGCGGCTGAGCATTAGCTAAATTAGAACTACCTGTCGTGGAGTAGCGCACATGTCCAATTGCAGCATTACCAATTTTATGTACCAGCTCGTCAGTATTAAATACTTCACTAACTAAGCCCATCCCTTTAAACGTATCAAGATGTCCATGATTAGCAATAGTAATACCAGCACTTTCTTGCCCGCGATGTTGCAAAGAAAACAGACCACAATATGCCAAATAGGCTACATTGTCAATCGGTTTGCTATCGTAGAGCGCAAAAACGCCACATTCTTCTTCCATCTTATCACTAAGTTCCGTGCTAGGCTTAGTCGGATAAAATTTTATCTTATCGGTTTGCATTGCTTAATTACTCAAACGATGTAAAACTTCATGATAGGCTTCTTCCACCCCACCCAGATCACGTCTAAAACGATCTTTATCCATTTTTTCCTGGGTAACGCTATCCCATAAGCGGCAAGTATCCGGGCTAATTTCATCGGCTAAAACAATTTCACCACGACTATTTTTACCAAACTCAATCTTAAAATCAACTAAAATCAAATTACGTTCAGCAAAGAACTTTTGCAATACTTCATTGATTTTTAAAGTCATCGCATAAATCTGCTCTAATTCGGCATAGGTTGCAGCACCTAACGCTACAGCATGATGATCATTAATCAGCGGATCACCAAGAGCATCATCTTTATAAGATAACTCTAAAACGGTATTAGCTGGTTTCGTTCCTTCAGTAATACTCAAACGTTTAGCCATCGATCCTGCGATCAAATTACGCGTAATAACTTCCAGCGGAATAATCGTCACTTTGTCACAAAGTTGCTCACGATCATTTAATTGTTGATGGAAATGGGTTTTAATTCCATTTTCTGCCAGTAAATTAAATAGACGGGTAGTAATTTGATTATTGATAATTCCTTTGTCAGTAATCGTGCCTTTTTTTAGATTATTAAAAGCAGTTGCATCATCCTTATAGCGAATGATAATTAAATCCGGGTTATCAGTGGCATAGACTTGTTTAGCCTTACCTTCGTATAAAAAATCACGTTTTTCCATGGCGCTTCCTTCTAAATTAATCGTTAATCTCTATATTGCTGCAACAATATTGTTAGTTGTAATCTGGTCGATTTTATTGAATACACTATCGTTAGTTAGCATAGCTAACCCATATTTTTCACAGGTTGCATAATGAATGCAATCTATTGAATTATAAATAATTTTATTGCAATCTGGTACAGGACACATATTTTCGTTATTAAAATTCACGCCATTTGCCTTACATGTACGGTAAATGTCCACCGAGTTCAAAATAATTTTGCTATCAACATCAGCAATGAGAAATGAATCTTCTAGATCTTGCTTGCATTGTGCATATTTATTTGACTCTCGAAGCTTAACACCCTGCAAAACTTCTGCCATCACAAAATCATTAATATATAGTTCGATACTATCATCAGCCATTAATTGTTTTAACTTATTAACATGTGGTTTATCTTTATTAGCAAACAAATCAATAATTACGTTAGTATCAACAAAGATCTTATTGCTCATCTTGATTCTCTTTAATAAAATCAAGAAGATTTTTTCTGGCTTGTTTCATTTTATCTTCATCTGCTTTACGAATGGAAACACCATCTACATCAAAAAATTGCTTGATAATATCACCAATAAACTGCATATTATTTTGCTCTATTTTTTGTGTGGTTACTAGATTTTTTTCATCTTTATTTAATTTATACCCTTCTCCATTTTTGAGATTAAACAAAACTAATGGTGAATGAGTCGTGATATAAAAAGTAACTTTAGGGAAAAACTCTTTTAGTAAATCAATAATCTTGAATTGCCATTTAGGATGTAAATGTAAATCTATCTCATCAATAAATACAATTCCATCGGCATTATGCAAATCAATATTATTATCCCAATCGCTTAAGCCGCCAATGATTTCCTGAATAATTCGTAAAATTGACGCATAACCTGTCGATAGATTTTGAATAGAAACATCCGCAATATAAAAATCTCCATTTATATAGCTACAGTTTATAACTGGTTTGCCATCCGTGGCGTAGTGTAACAAATTTAATTCAGGAGCAAATTTATTTAGACACTCAATAAAAAATGTTGCTTCCTTACGCAAGCCCTCGGTGCCAGATATTGCTGAATTTGCCATTACCAAGCGCTGTAATAACCAATTAGTAACACTATCCGTTGCAATATCTCTATCATAGATGGAGTTATACGTATGTAGAAAACTTCTGATAAAGCGCTCTGTACTGCTGCCATCTAAGCGAAATGTACGAGAGTCATTAAGACCGCTAATATAACCACGATTTTTAGCCGAGATAAAAATAATCGGTTTATCAATAGTCTGCCTATTACCAAAATACATGCTTCTATTATCAATATCATCAATTGCTAGTAATGTTGGTCTAGGAGCATAATCATATTCAGTATAACCATCGTTAAAATAAATTTTATCTGAAATATTTACTTTTAACTGTTTTATTTGGCTAAATAACTCTTCATTTAACTTAAATTGTCTAAATTTACCATCTTCTCTAGTCTGATAATAGTCAAACATACTATGTTTGTACAATGAAAAACCAGCTAGCGTTTGTAGTAGCTTAGTTTTACCAACGCCATTCTCACCGATAAAACAATATACTTGCTGATCTTTCTCAAGTTGGATGTCAAAATCCAGCTTAAAATAATTACCTGATGCTTTAAAATCATAAATCATATTTTATTATTTCCGTACACTATTTTCAAATACCGACATCATGTGTTCTAATTCAAATAACTCATCCATAAAATCATCTTTAGGTTGATTTAAATCAATTGCTTCGCGAATATACATGCGAAACATTTTTATGTCCACCTTCCAAAATTCCAGATGAGTTTGTAAATCTTTAACAATAGCATTCATTTTTTGAATTTGCGATCTTAGTTGCATTTCAATCTTTTTTGAACTTAGTTGACCGTGTAAATTCAGATTAGAAAACTCCATTCTTAGCTGTGCTGAGACATTATGCAGCTCCATGTTTAATTCATCAAATTGTCGTTTTAAGACCACATTAAAATGCTTTAGCTTTTCCAATGCCACACCGTCAATATTATCTTGGCTAATTTGCTCAATTTTGAGCTGAATTTCCAAAAGTGTCAGTAAATCATCTTTATCATAAGCCGCATTAACTTCTTGCATTAATTTAGTTTTGGTTTCATAATCTTCATCATTTGCGATGCGATCCGGGTGCAGTGACTTGGCTAGCTGGCGATAGACCTCACGAATTGATTGGCTTTGGTGCTTCTCAGCCTCTTTTTCTCGAGCCTCCTTAGCTAAGGTTTTGGCACTTTTTTTACGCTTAGGTTTTTGCTCTTCACGTAATAATTCTTGTTCCTCGCGTTCCATAAATTTTTGCTTAACATGTTGCATAAATTCTTCTTGGCTAACATCATCGTCCAGCTCTATATCCATATCAAACATTTCATTTATAAAATCTTTGGTCATATTTGTTGCAAAATTATTAGCTTCATTTACGGCATCATCAAAACTTTCACCAAGGCGCCTGGCAAATATATCTTTGATTCTTTCATTTACAAATTGCTCATCTAAACTCCCGATTGATTCATCAAGAAGCGCACAGATTCTTTTACGATCTGCTTTAGTAAAAATTTTACTATCAAAGTTTTCATCCGCCAAATAAATCATCTCTTGGATTAATTCAGAATGTTTATTTTGTACCGGAACTATTTTCTCGACATAGCCAATTTTAAACTTGCTTACTGCATCATTTAGCTCAAGCAACTCTTTACGACGTTTACTAATATCTGCCGTTAATTTATTAAAGCGTTTTTGTTCTTTTTGCAATACTACATCTTCAGAGTTGTTTTTAATACTAACTATTGCTGTTTTAGTCATACTATTCACCTGTTATAAAAATATACCGTTCATATTTGAAATAATTATCTAATGCTTTGAAATCGTCAATCATCATCTTTCTATAGCTTGAATTCTAAAACTATAGCCTGAATCTTTCAACAGTTCATCTTTTATATGTTTTTCTAATAAATCAACAGATTTCATGCAATCTCGCTGTAAGCAATTATACCCTCTAAATGAATCGCTCATAAGACCATGTTCAGCTATTAGAATTGTACGTTCAAAAATGCCATTTTCATTAAATAAATGTAAAGCAAATTTTACTTCTGTTGATATTATATTGTTATCAAATCTGTGCGTCCAGAAAGGAAGCCTATTTTTAATTGACATTAAGTCTTTTTTTATAGAGCATCGGATAAAAATCTTACAATGTTTTAATTGTTGCCAAAAAGATAAGTACTTAATTAATATAACTTTGCTACCACAAAAAATTTCAAATTTTATACCATATAATATCGGTTTTTTAGCTGGATCGCTTAACATTTCTGTCCATTGCTCTTTTATAACCAACTGTTTAAATGGCTCTAATGCCCTTTTTTCAAAATCCAACTTTTCTAAATCAATTGTAAAAAAATTCTCTTGATTAATAAAAACATTAACCTTATCTATAACAAAACTACGTAGCGTCTTATTTTCTAATTTTAAGCTATAGCTTTCACCATAAAATTTATCATATCCGCTAGTTTGACCTAGAACTTTAATATTCGTTGAGAAATAACGCATCCAACCAACAATAATAGGCACTAATCCTACCATTACATTTGAAAATAATGTACTCACGGGAACAAGATATTCTATTAATAAATATTTAAACATTATATGTTTCAACCGTATTAATTTGTGTCATGATTGTATCCGTTAGTAAGAGAGCCGTAATTATTTTCATATAATGGATTATATCATCGTAGCTAAGCTGTTTATCTTTGCGGTCTTTGAGCCATTTTTGCGCTGGTTGATAACCGCCGATATAAAAACTCCAAGCTATTTCTGGTATGTTGTCAAAATATTGGGTTTTATTGATCCAGACCTGATTGTTTTTATGCTCTGGCTTTTCGACTACGTTATTGCCATCAATAGGATAGTTTATATCGTGTTCATCAAGTAAAGAAGATTGTAGCAAATGCACTTGGCGGAGTTGGCTGCCAAGCTTGACTAGTTGCCAAAATACACCAACATCTTGTGGATATGGCACACGTGGAAAATCTATTTTAAGAAATTCGGCATATTTAGTGCGATAGCTTGGACTGTGTAAAACTGCATAAATATAATCAAGGATATTTAGTGGTGTCAGCTTATTTTCATATTCAGGATGATTTTTATCACTGGCAACCTTGTAATCTATGGTTACAAAATCAAATCCTAACTTCTCACAAAATTCAAATACTATATCTGAATTGAAATTTGGAAATGGTTCGGAAATTAGACTATTATCATGCAAATATAGTGGCATGAAAGAGCAAATCTCACCTGTTTTGTTAGAAATTAGTGAAGATTCAATTATTTTGTCAGATATACTAACATGATAAAATTGATCGCCCGCTTTATATTGTTTATTTAAAACTAATCCAATATTTTGCTTATTAATGAAATGCTGCATCACGTCACCACGCGGCATACAATGAAATCCTCTTGATTTACTGGTATAATAAGTATATCTGGTATCAAATGGACGATAGCTAATCGGCACAATTTTGTCAAAATCCACACCGCTATCAAGTAAATCTTTTCGCGCAAACTTTACATGCCAATCGCGAACATCTTTACCAAGGTTAAACTTTTGCCGAGCGGTTTCATCATCTAATGCTAGAAAATCGTTAATTGTCGATTTAACCTTTTCTGGTGTCTCGTGAATAGTAAATGCATCGCGAGCTGTAACAATCCCGACACTATTTAGCGAAAACAATTCATTAACCGCAAAGCTGTCTTTTTTATACTCACTCATTAAATCAAAATTTTTTGGTACAAAGTAATATTGTGGTGCAACTAAGTCAAGTTTTTGCCACTCTATGCTAGCTAAATCATTATCCCACAACTTGGTGTATTTGCTATCTCGTAACCCATAAATGTCATGGTGATAAACTTCGGCTAGTTGGTCTTTTTTCTTATTAGCGGTTTTGATAAAAATATTGATTGACACACCTTGTTGAATATCAAATACATTTTCGTCTTTATTGCCTTCCGGAGTGGTTTCTTTCTTTTTAGTATTCCCATGCAAATCAATGATATAAATTTTATCAAAAGTTTGCAATAGCTTATAGCGCATACCTCTAAAAGTTGGATTATCCAAAAAACTATGATTATTGATATAGGCTAAAATACCCTCACCATTTTTCTCAACAAAAAATTCACCATAGCGAATAAATTTCACATAATCATCATTAAGCCATTTAGGATTTTTTTCTTGCAGCTTGCCACCACTTGGCTCTTGTTTATAATCATCAATTAATTTAGTTATCCACTCACCATTATTAGTAGAGACGCCACTATATGGAGGATTACCTAGCACCACCATGACAGGTGTATCACGTTTGATATAGTTTGCTTCGTTGGCTTCATTAGATAACCAGCTGGTAAATAGTGTTCCAGTA
This sequence comes from Burkholderiales bacterium, assembly GCA_019748155.1. GTDB lineage: Bacteria > Pseudomonadota > Gammaproteobacteria > Burkholderiales > UBA11063 > Aquella. The sequence goes on from JAIEPY010000128.1 coordinate 26,008, forward strand.
TCTGGATGATACTCTTCTAGGCTATTGGTCAGAAATATTCTAAAGCGTTGATCATTTTCTGACTTATAACCGTATTCATGAAGTAATAAATCAAGTTTAAGATGTGCCATGGCATATGACGCCATCAAAATTTCAAACCCATTTAAGCGCGGTATCAAGTGATTGCTTACGTATGAGTTCCATAAACCCTGCATATTTCTAAATTTGCTTTGGTAAATGAATTTAACGATTTCTGCCAAAAAGGTCCCCGTTCCGGTAGCTGGATCAAGAATCTGGACTTTGTGAACCTCGTGTTTATGCTTTTGTGCTTTACCTTTTTTATCAATGCCTGCGTCTACTTCGATAGTAGTCTTTTCACTTGAAGCTAAACCATCTTTAATATTAAATTCAGTTTTTAACACATCATCGACAGCACGAACAATAAAATTAACCACGGCTTCAGGCGTATACCATACACCACGTGCTTTGCGTAGTTTAGGATCATATTCAGCAAGAAAATTTTCATAAAAATGAATAATCGGATCTTGTTGATGAGATTTCTGCACAAAGTTTTTAAGCAAGCTAGCTAAATCAACTGCGCGGAACATTTCAGCAATTGCATCGACAATCCACACAATTCGACTATCCAAATCAAAACCTGCGATATATTGAAATAAATTACGCAAAAATGGATTTGACTTAGGGATTAGAGTTGCGGCTTCCTGACGACTAAAGGTATCCAGATTACTGTCATGTAAACGTGCAGCAAACATCCCATAAGTAATAGTTTGCGCATAAACATCGGCAAATTCTTTGATCGCAATATCATGGATTAATATTTGTTTAAATCCTTGGTATTGGTCAAAAATAGATGAGTTAGATTTATTTAGCTCATCAGTATATAGGGATTTTTCAATAACTTGCGCAAGTAATTTAGCTTTTTGTGCCATCATTTTACTAAGTGCCACAGTTGATTTTATGGTTTGTCCATTGTAGCCAGTAAATGTTTTTAGTAGCTCACTAAACTTAGCAAAATTATCAGTTAACGAAGTAAGTTTGTTGCCGTCAACTCGCGCGATAGACACGCTATCAATAAATTCGCCATTTATAAATAACTCAAAATCAACATAATTAGTAATAATTAAATTATCTAATGAGTTTTTGTAGCGATTGAACTGTTCCTGATATTTTTTATCACGAAGCGCAGCATCAATATCTTTAGCTTCAATATAACCAACTGGAATATCTTCACGCAACAAAATATAATCCGGCGCACCACATGCAATTCGTTTTGGCTCATTAGTTGCACTAACACGCGGAAACATGTTTTCAATCAGCAATTGCAAATCACCACGATAAGTATGTTCTGTGGCATTGCCTTGCTTAAATTTGCTTGCAAGTTTATTTAAATATTCTGAGATATTTTTATTCATGTTGTTGATATTAACCTAGCAACTCTCTAAAATATAAATCCCCATTATTAGCTACTGGAATAGCTAAGAACTTATCTGGACAGTTATGTTGTTTTTGAGACTTTAAACTAGTGCCAGTTTTATCAATTGGTATATTTTGGTACATTAAGATATAGTATATATTTTTATGTTCAAATATTTTTGTTTGTTTCCTGACTACACTAGTTACTTCATCAATGTATTTAATAAGACATAGTGAAGCACTAAACTTACCAATACACTCCGACTTCTTCTTCACTGGAGCATTTTCATGTGACTTTAATTCAATACAGTAGATGTTATCATCCTCAATAATTAAATAATCAC
>JAIEPY010000009.1 GCA_019748155.1 Burkholderiales bacterium
TAATTTTAAATCCATTGGATTACAATTTAGTGATTGTATAAATTTAGCTTAGCCTATAGGAGGCTGAGCAGTAACCTGCAATGTGGGAATCAGCGACACTAACTAATGTTAATCGCACCATCTGCTTTGGTAATCCGCAAGCTGGAGTTAATGGTTGTGCTGGAAGCAATGCCCCTACCGGAGCACGATTAGTTACTAGTAACAGTGGAAATACTCAGTTTATGTTTGTAGGTTACGGTCAACCTGGTGTTTCTGGAGCTGAATCTATAGGGTATAACATGTTATCAAATACCAATGGAATAGGCACCCCAGTAGGTGCTGAATCATATGTTTCGCTTGCATCCTGTGCCGCAAGCGGAAGTGGGACTGTTGCGAATCAGGGTGCAACCACAATATCGGCCGTTGCCGCCTCCAGCTTTGAGAGTCATCCATTATTCCTAGCTGGAACTAACTCCGGTGATGTATGTGTGGGTGTAATCCCTGCAAATGCTGAAGTTAACGCATTTACCACTGCTTCTATTGTTAATTTGACGGCAATAGCTAAAGCTGCTGGTGCCAGCTATACTTTTGAGTCCTCACCAGTAACCGCAAATTCATATCAAGTTACAGGCGGGTATAATAGTTTGGGAGCAGTTAATGCAATTGCTGCAACCCCTCAGGGCGCTAATAATGCCAATACAGTTATCGCTTGGACCCAAGGTAGCAGCGGAGTTTATTCAGCTACATTAACGACTAGTGCAACTGGTCCATATGTGTTTGCAAACTTGACTGATAGTACTAAGTATGCCAATACCCCTACTAGTGTATCAGTAATTTATGTGGATTTTAGCAATAATATTTATGTAGCTACATTTAATAATCAGGTATATGTATTACCAAATGGTTCAAATACATGGTTAAGTACGGTGATTCCTAATCTTGCTGCTGGCTCGCAAATTTATAATTTCTCTGCTGGATACAATGGAAACGTATATGCTTATACTGCAAATGGTAGTGTGTCAGCCGTATATTCATTAAGTTTCTAATACTCGACTTTGGCAGTTTACATAGGCTAAGCTGCCAATAATCCATTATTTGTCAATATTTCTAAATCTTGCCTGTTGGTTTATAATTCTAATTAAAACCATCGCTGCGCACCTAAGGGGTGTGGAAGTCCTCGCCGGTGAGGACGTTTTTATCTGATTAGCGGCTAATATGAAACCTTGTTTTAAAGTTAATCATAAATTTGCTATAAAATTGGCTTGGCAATATTCTCTGAGTATGCTATAATTCGGGACTAATTTTTGCTAAAGGAATATTTTAATGAAACGCACATTCCAACCTTCAGTGGTAAAACGTAAGCGTACTCATGGTTTTTTAGTTCGCATGAGAACTAAATCAGGTCGTGCAATTATCAAAGCGCGCCGTGCAAAAGGCCGTGCTAGCCTAGCTGTATAGATATATCGCGTGTATGCAACTACTGAATACCCAACAAGTAGCAGCTAATGAGTAATAAATTTACACAAGCGCACCGATTACGCAAAGCGGATGAATTTTCATCCGTTTTTGTATTTCGTAAGGTTCGTGTTGGCAAATTTTTTAAGCTGCACTATAAACCAAATGAGCTGACTCATTCGCGGCTTGGATTTATGGTCAGCAAAAAAGTCCATAAGCGCGCTAATCAACGTAATTATATCAAGCGTACCATCCGTGAATTCTTTCGCACCGAGCAATCTGACTGGATGCCTCTGGATTTAATCGTTAGAGCACAAAAGCACTTCACTCCAGAATATTATCCATTGATAATTGCCGAACTTAAGCAATTGTGTGCTAAATTTAAGCTAAATTCAAATGTCCAAAAAACTAGCGATTCTGTTGGTTCGTAGCTATCAGCTATTGATTAGCTCATGGTTGCCACCAAGCTGTCGCTATACACCAAGCTGCTCCCAATATGCGATTATTGCTCTGAATAAGTATGGTATAATCAAGGGTTTTTGTTTAACCGTTCGACGTCTGTCACGTTGCCATCCATGGGGTGGTAGTGGGCACGATCCTGTACCTTGACAGTTACCAGCGCGAACAGTATTATTTTTAAGGAAACGTATGGATACCCGTCGTTTAATATTATTTATTGTTCTTTCCCTCGGTCTAATGCTTGGTTGGGAAAAATTCTTTGCTCCTAAAGCACCAACTCCGACTACTACAACAGCACAAGTAGCAAACTCTCCTGCCGATGGCAGCACACCAAGTGCTACGAATAATCAAGTTGCTGAAAATGGCACTGGTTTGGCGAGTGACAAAATCATTAATGTTACTACTGACTTGATGAAAGTACAAATTAATACTGTTGGTGGTGATATCCGTAGTATTGATTTATTAAAATACACTGATTATGACGATACCAGCAAACCGTATCAATTCTTAATGAGCCAAAATAATCGGGTTTTTGTGGCGCAAACCGGATTAATTAGCCCGAATAGCGATCTACAATTACCAACACATAAAACAGTTTTCAAAGCACAAGATTATAGTTACGCAATGAATTCGACTGCGGATAGCCTAGCGGTTAGTTTAACTAGCACGGCTGAAAGCGGTGGAGTAGTGGTGGTTAAAACCTTTACCTTCAAACGTGGTAGCTATGTAGTTGATGTTAGCTATCAGATTATGAATAATAGTCCGGCTGCATTAAATAATGTTACGGCATACTGGCGTTTCTTACGTGACGAACAAGCACCTGCTGGTGAGACTAAATTTGTTCATACTTTTACTGGTCCGGTTTATTATAATGAAGAAGCTAAATTTAACACAATTAAATTTGATGCTTTAGCTAAGAATAATGTTGAATATCCACAAAATACCACCAATGGTTGGGCTGGGTTTGCTGAGCATTATTTCACTGGTTTATGGTTGTTAAATCCATTTAATCATGCTGCGATATGTAGCAATGGTGTTCAATGTCGTTTTGATTTCAAACCAGTTGGTAATTTGGCTTCAGCCGGAGTTATGACTGATTTGCCACAGATTAAAGCACACTCAAGCTACACGATTGATGTTCCAATGTATGTTGGTCCACAAGAATACCATGCTATGGCAGCGGCGGCTCCTGAATTAGAGCGGACTAAGGATTATGGTTGGGTATATATTTTCTCAACTCCTTTATTCTGGCTCTTGGTACATATCTACGAAATCGTGAAAAACTGGGGCTGGGCGATTGTGTTATTGACATTGTCAGTAAAAGTAGTTTTGTACCCATTAACTCATGCGAGCTACAAATCAATGGCGCGGATGAAAGCCTTAGCACCTAAGATGGAGAAACTAAAAGCGCAATACGGTGATGATAAAGCTAAGTTGCAACAAGCAATGATGGCAATGTATCGCGAAGGAAAAGTTAATCCGGTTGGTGGTTGTTTGCCAATGCTATTACAAATCCCGGTATTTATCGGTTTGTATTGGGCATTATTGGGTTCGGTTGAGTTACGTCAGGCTCATTTCTTATGGATTACTGATTTAAGTCGTCCTGATCCATATTATATTTTGCCTGTGATATTGGCAATTACGATGTTCTTGCAAACTTTCCTAAATCCTCCGGCAGCAGATCCGGTGCAAGCTAAGATGATGCGCATTATGCCACTAGCATTTAGTGTGATGTTCTTCTTCTTCCCAGCTGGTTTGGTGGTGTACTGGTTAGTAAATAATATCTTAACTATGTCACAGCAATGGTATGTGAATAATCATACTAAGCTTAAAAAATAGTAATTATTGAATTTTAGTCAAAGCCCACAGCTTATCTGAGTTGTGGGCTTTTTTAATCAGGGGTGTGGGTGATGATTGAGAATGATTTCCCAATTCTTACTAATGGTAAAGCTCAAGATTATAGCTTTGATTGCCAAAAACTTCAGCTGCTTGATGAACAGATTGATAATGTTTTAATGCAAGTTGACCAAGTTCTGCATCATTCTCGTCTTCAAAATGGGCTTGGGCAACTTTTTTGCCTAAGGTAGCCTAATCCAGTAATTGTTGAGAGACTGATCGGAATTCTTCAGCTGCCGAAATTAGTCAATCAAAAACTAGGCTGTGGTTAAGCCAAGGTTTAGCGCTTAGCTTTCATTCGTAAATACAAATGCTTTTTACCTGAAGTTGGCAAAACCCGCTCTTCAATCTCAAAGATATTTTTCCGTGCTTTTACCAGCGCACTGAGCTTTTCGTAGCCATAATCACGTGGATCAAAATCAGGCTGTACCCGATTTAAGTACGAACCGAACGCAGCCAGGTTTGCCCAACCATCATCACTGCTGGCTTCTTCGACGGCCTTGGCAGCTAATTTTAGTGGGAAGCGTTTTTTAGGTACATCTTTATCATCGTTTTGAGTACTTTTACCCGCTACTGCATCCTCATGTGCGGCTTCTGCGGTTAAGATATCATCGTCACCCTTATTGTCTAGGCGTAAATTCTCGGTGCGGATAAATTTATGACAAGCGTTACGAAATGATGCCGGGGTTTTTTCTTCACCAAAACCATAAACCCACAAACCTTCTTCGCGGATGCGCATTGCCAGTCCGGTAAAAGCAAATTTATTGAGTACACTTTTCCATTGCGAGCTATGAGTAGAGGTAAAATCACCATAAATTCGTTTAACTGTTGCTTCACCATAGCGTGCAACGTCTGCTAGCAAAGCTTCGATTACCGAGGCTTGGGCATTATCCGCATCGATCAACACTGCTAAATGTAAATTTGCTTCTTCCGAGTTTTTTGGGGTGTACATGTTTATTTCGCTTTTAATTGTAATTGTTGAATAATCTTCAAACTCGCTGCTTTCGCTAATGGTCCGCCAAATTCTTTATCTTGTGCTGCAGGTGGTTTAATATCAGATATATTAGTCACAATAATATAACTTTGTTTGGCATTTTTGAGATAGCCAATAAAATAACCATCGCGCAATTGGCTGGCATTAGAACTCTTTAAATATTTACGCGAACCACTACCCGTTTTACCGTATAAATCCCAGCTCCCATCAATCTTACCCAAATAGATATTATGGATGGTATTATCAACGGCACTGTGGCTGATATTTAATTGATAATCTTGCATATTTTCTAGAAAACGTAATTGTTCTAGTGCTGAAATTTTCAGACTGCCACTTAGCCACGCATTAGTTAAGCCATTGTTTTTACCCGTATCACCACTAAAATCCTGATTGCCGTATTTAAAATCCGCCAAATAACTTTTGATAGCTTTCATGCCAATTTGTGGAGATAATTGTTGCGATACCCACAAGACCGAGTATTGCTCCCAACTGCGTGGGGTTTGATTCTGGTTCCAGCTCTCCATCCAGCGTTGCTTGCCATCCCATTTAAAAACCGTGCTCTCGCTAATTATCCCCTTATCAAACGCCATTAATGATAGCGGAACTTTAAACGTAGAATTAGGAGGGATTCTTTCATTACAACGTTTAGGATTATATTCCTCAACCATTTTATGCTTTTGTGCATCATAGAGAATAAAACAGGCATTTTTGCCCGCAAAAATTTGGGCATAATCGGGAGAAGCAGCAAACGAATAGCTTGCAACTGATAGGCATATAGTGCTAAGAATTTTTTTCATATTATTTATATCTTCCTCATTAATATAGCGATATTGTACCATAGCACATCAGCTAAGTTATGAATGACATCCCCAGCGCTGCTCATTACAAAAATATCACCCTCATTCTAAAGTAGATTTGTTAAAATACACTGCAACATAATATTTAAATCAGGAGAATGAAGATGTCCGTACTACCCAAAATTCAGGAGTTTTTAGACCAACTGGCAATAATTAAAGCCAAATTAGCAGAAATGGGCTTTAAACAAAATCAAACCAATACCCGTGAAGGATTAGCTAATCTCACCAGAACCTATATGACCGATTTTGATCCAACTGTTTTTGCAGTTGATGATGTTGTTTTAAATGGCAGATATCCGGTGCCAATTCGGATTTATATTCCTGATTTTAGTCAGTCATTACCAGTAGCGGCTTTTATTCATGGCGGTGGACATATGTGCGGGAGCATTACGGTTTACGATAATATCGTGCGTAAATTAGCTAAAACTACCAATCACATCATTATATCTATTGATTATCGCTTAGCTCCAGAGTTCCCTTATCCAACAGGAATTGAAGATAGCAAAGTTGCAATCCGCGGGATTTTTGCGATTTTGAATGAACGCAAAGTTAAATACCGCGATCGTAAGCTTACACTCATCGGTGATAGCGGTGGCGCTGCAGTCTGTGCTTCAATTGTCATGGACAAGGAGTTTGTCGCAATTGAACAAATTACTAAACAAGTATTGATTTATCCATCTCTTGACTATACACTAACTTCACCAAGCATGGGCAAATTTGCCGAGGGTTATTTATTGGATAAAGCCAAAATTGCTTGGTATGTTGAAAATTATCTCCAAAATGCTGAAGATCGTAAATCTATTTCGCCAGTATATGGTGAGTTCTATAGCTCTATGCCAGAGACCATGGTAATTACTGCTGCATATGACCCGTTGCAAGACGAAGGAATGGCTTATTATAACAATGTAGTTAATATTGGTGTTAATGCCGAGTTAATAAAGGTTGATGGGGTAATTCATGCTTATCTGATGCTGGAAAACCTATGTGCCGAAGAATGTAACAAGACTTATCTGGAAATTAATAAATTTCTCAATCACTAAGCTAGTAAATTATGGCTCACCCGATATAAAGTGAGCCATAATTAGACTAGCGCTCGCCAGTCAAACGCTTAATGACAGCTAAGAATAAGATAAAGATACCAATCACAATACAGCAGCGATAAAATAATCCCAAATAAGCTTGAATCGTCGTAGTTTCTTGGCGCATCGTCATTGCTATAAACTAAGCTTTTAGCGTTAGCAAATAATTATACAAGGTATCTTTATTTCCTCCGCATAATTTATGGGTTAAATTGACCGCTTTTTTGGCGGGTAATTCAGTTGCCAATAGTCTAACGGTAGATTTTTGTTCAGTGCTTAATTCATCTGAAGCTAAAGCTTGCTCGCGAATACGGGGTAATATTAAAATCACAAATTCACCCCGTTGCTGATTATGATCACTTTCAATAAATTGCAATAATTCACCCGCGCTAGATTTACGAATGGTTTCAAATTGTTTGGTGAGCTCGCGCCCCATCACCAGCATCCGATCATCACCAAGAACTTGGATTATATCTTTTAGGCAATCGCAAATCCGGTGCGGCGATTCATAAAGCGCCACCGCATAATCCACTTCTTGCCAGAATAATAATTGTTTTTGCCGTTGTGAGGTTTTATTCGGTAAAAATCCAAAAAATAAACTAGAGGTGTTAACCATCCCACTCACGGATAGTAATGTAATGTAGGCACAAGCACCAGGTAGCGGGTGCGGATAAATATTGTGGGATGATAGAATATTGCACAAACGCGCCCCTGGGTCTGAAATCCCGGGAGTTCCGGCATCGCTGATTTGAACAATTGTCAAATTCTGCTCTAACCATTGCAGAACGCTTTGGCTAACTTCATTTTCATTATGTTCATGAAACGCTACCAGTTTTTTATTTATAATTCCGTGATGGCTAAGTAGTTTTTGGCTATTGCGGGTGTCTTCACAAAGAATGATGTCAGCATTTTTGAGTATCTCCAAAGCACGCAAAGTAATATCAGCAAGATTTCCAATCGGGGTAGCACAAACGTATAACATAAAGGACTTTCTGTTAAATTAAGTTATCTATTATAAATCAGTTATTCATCAGATAATTACTTTTAAAGAGTTGAGCTAATTAAGTCAAGTCTCGAATTAAAGTATTTCAATGTATAATTGGAGGCTTGATTAGCCAATGATAATATAGTTAATTCAGGCATTTTTGTTGTGCTGCAGCATTTAATAACTAGGAATAGGTCTCTATATGATAAAATTAGGGCAATTTTGGTAATTAGCAGATTATATTTTTAATGGGCTGGTAATTATTTAACCCATGTTTTCAGAGGTTTCTATGGATAAACAACAAAAACGTCCAGTTTATTTGGATCTTCCCAAACTTGCTTCAAAGATGTCGATTACCGCTAAAGTATCTATCTTGCACCGGGCAAGTGGTGTCCTAATGTTTGTGGCACTACCTTTCATCCTAAGTCTTTTTCACAAGTCATTAACTAATGCCGAATTTTATTCAAATTGTTATGCAATTGGGTCATTACCGATAATGAAAATAATTTATATTGTGTTAATCTGGGCTATCATGCATCATATGTGTGCTGGTATTCGCTTTGTGCTATTAGATATGCATAAGGGAATTGATCGTATACCTGCACAGCGTTCTGCGCGGTGGGTTATTGTAGTTAGCCTATTACTAACTATTGCTTTAGGAGCTTTAATATGGTAAAACGTAAATCATTAAGTGCCGGGCACGGAATTAACGGTTGGTTACAGCAACGAGTTACCGCCGTAATCATGGTAATTGCAATTATTGAAGTATTTGTGTTTATGTTCTTAGCTAACGAAGTTATTGATGCTAATTTTATTAGCTGGCAACAATTCTTTAGCTTTACCTTTGTCAAAATTTTTGCGCAACTAACTTTTATTGCCGTAGTGATTCATGGATGGATCGGTATGCGTGATGTGTGGCTGGATTATGTTAAATCAGCTGGTGCACGAATTATTCTGCATGCTGTAACTATCTTGTGGTTGGCAGGGTGCTTAATTTATTCAGCAAAAATTTTGTGGTCATAAGAAAAGGGATTAACTAATGAGTCTTCCAATATTAAAATTTGATGCCGTAGTGGTTGGCGGCGGCGGTGCGGGTTTACGTGCTGCGTTACAACTTTCTGAAGCTGGTGTAAAAACAGTAGTGTTATCTAAAGTATTTCCTACTCGTTCACACACTGCTGCTGCACAAGGTGGAATTTCCGCTTCTTTTGGTAATTCTGAAGAAGATAACTGGCATTGGCATATGTATGACACCGTAAAAGGAGCTGATTGGCTTGGTGATCAGGATTCAATTGAGTTTATGTGTAAACAAGCAACTGAAGCAGTTGCAGAGTTAGAGCATTATGGTATGCCATTTGACCGTTTAGAAAATGGTAAGATTTATCAGCGTCCATTTGGTGGGCATATGGCAGAATTTGGTAAAAAACCAGTGCGCCGTGCCTGTGCGGTTGCCGATCGTACCGGACATGCGATGCTTCATGCATTATATCAACGCAATGTAAAAGCGCAAACGCATTTCTTTGTGGAGTGGATGGCGCTAGATCTGATTCGCGATAAAGATGGTGATGTAGTAGGTATTACTGCACTAGAGATGGAAACAGGTCAGGTTTATATTATTCGTGCTAAAGCCGTGCTTTTTGCAACCGGTGGTTCTGGACGAATTTATCAAGCTTCAACTAACGCCTTCATTAACACTGGTGATGGTGTTGGGATGGCATTGCGTGCTGGATTACCAGTTGAGGATATTGAATTCTGGCAATTTCATCCAACCGGACTTTATGGTGCCGGAGTATTGATTACTGAAGGTGTTCGTGGTGAAGGTGGATATTTGCTTAATGCAAATGGTGAGCGCTTCATGGAACGTTATGCACCAACCGCTAAAGATTTGGCTTCTCGTGATGTAGTTTCGCGGGCTATGCAAGTTGAAATCAACGAAGGACGCGGCTGTGGCGCGGGCAAAGATCATGTATTGCTAAAATTAGATCATCTTGGTGCGGAAGTAATTGATCAACGCTTACCGGGTATTCGTGAAATTTCAATTCAATTCTTAGGAATTGATCCCGTAAAACAACCGATTCCAGTAGTGCCAACTTGCCATTATATGATGGGTGGTATCCCGACTAATTATCGTGGTGAAGTAGTCGATGGCGTGGATGAAAAAATTGTTAAAGGCTTTTATGCTGCTGGTGAGTGTGCCTGTGCATCGGTACATGGCGCGAATCGCTTGGGTACTAACTCCTTGTTAGATTTGGTGGTATTTGGTAAATCAGCTGGTAATAGCGTAATTGAATTCGTGAAAAACATGAGTGAAGCTAAAGAGTTACCAGAAAATGCTGCGGAATTTACTCTTGCGCGTCTAGCTAAGCTTGAAGCTGCGACTAGCGGTGAAAAATTAGCCGACGTACGTCGTGATATGCAAATTTGTATGCAACAACATGCTTCAGTATTCAGAACGCAAAAAGTTCTCGATGAGGGCGTAGCAAATATTTTGGACGTTTATAAACGTACCCAAAATTTGTATATTGATGATAAATCAAAAGTATTTAATACGGCACGGGTTGAAGCATTAGAATTTTTAAATACGATTGAGGTAGCGGTTGCAACGATGATTGCCGCCCGTGAACGTACTGAATCACGCGGCGCTCATGCGCGTGAGGATTATCCGGATCGTAACGATGAAAAATGGATGAAACATACTTTATATTATAGTAAAGACAATCGTTTAGAATATAAAGAAGTGCATACTAAGCCATTGTCTGTGGATTACATTCCACCGGCAAAACGTGTTTACTAGGAGCAGCAAATGGCAAAAACAATGAAATTCTCAATTTATCGTTATAACCCTGATACTGATGCAAAACCTTATTATCAGGATTATGAGGTAGAATTAGGTGAGCACGATAAAAAACTACTTAATGCCTTGGTAAAACTTAAAGAAGAATTGGATGATTCGGTTTCATTCCGTCGTTCATGCCGCGAAGGTGTTTGTGGTTCAGACGCGATGAATATCAATGGACGTAATGGCTTAGCTTGTCTGACCGACTTGGATAGCCTGAAAGAACCAGTGGTGTTAAATCCTATTCCTGGATTACCCGTTATTCGTGATTTAATCGTTGATATGACGCAGTTTTTTCATCAATATCATTCGATTAAACCTTATGTGATTGATGAACAACCAATGCCTGAGAATGAGCGCTTGCAATCGCCTGAAGATCGTAAAGAATTGGATGGAGTGATTGAATGTATCTTGTGTGCATGTTGCACGACTTCTTGTCCATCATTTTGGTGGAATCCGGATAAATTCTTAGGTCCAGCGGCTTTATTGCACGCTTATCGTTTTTTGGCAGATAGCCGCGATCAGGCAACCAATGAACGTTTAAATGATCTGAATGATCCTTATCGTTTGTTCCGCTGTCATACAATTATGAATTGTGTTGACGTGTGTCCAAAACATTTAAATCCGACTAAAGCAATTGGCAAAATCAAGGAACTAATGGTTTCCCGGATGGTGTAAAGTTAACCTGACACATTTTGGATGATGGTATAACGCTATGGATTATGTAGCTGTAGAGAAGTTAAAGTGGCGCTCAAGACGTTCGATGTTGGAATTAGACCTTTATTTCGAGCGCTTTATTGGTGGCGGTGGTTTTGCCAAACTAGACGAAACGGAATTGCTGGCTTATCAGCATTTAATCACTTTGGATGATGCTGATTTGCTGTTGCTATTCCAAGGTAAAGAGGAGTTAGCAGATCCTCAATTACAAGACTTAGTTAACAAAATCGCCCAACAAAATTTTTATAAGGAAGTGTAATATGACTGAAACGCAACAAGCCGTAAAATCTAAATCAGTAAAGATTGATTTTGGCAATGGACAAGTAGTTGAATATCCGATTTATGAAGCAACGATTGGTCAGAATGTAGTTGATTTTAGAACCTTTGGTAAATCAGGAATGTGGAGCTACGATCCAGCATTCTTATCGACTGCCGCATGTGAATCTAAAATTACTTATATTGATGGTGACAAAGGGCAGTTATTTTATCGCGGATACCCGATTGAACAATTAGCTGAGCATTCTACTCATCTGGAAGGCGCATATTTATTGTTATACGGTGAATTACCAAGTAAAGAACAAAAAACTGAATTTGAAAATGCTATTTTACGGCACAATATGGTTCATGATCAATTTTTGAGCTTCTTTAAAGGTTTCCGCCGGGATTCACATCCAATGGCAGTACTTGCTGGTGCAATTAGTGCGATGGCTGCATTTTATCCAGAAGACTTTGATTTCAAAAATGCAGAACATCGTAAAATTGGGATTCATCGTTTAATTGCTAAGATGCCAACTATTGTGGCAATGTGTTATCGTTATAATCAAGGTCTGCCATTTATGTACCCGCGTAATGACTTGGATTATGCATCTAACTTTTTATATATGATGTTTGCTACTCCGTGTGAAGCATATACTCCTAATCCAGTAATTGCCAAAGCATTTGATCGTATTTTATTATTACATGCGGATCATGAACAAAATGCTTCGACTTCTACCGTGCGTTTGGCGGGTAGTTCTGGTACACATCCATTTGCAGCAATTTCTGCGGGTATTTCATGTTTATGGGGTCCTGCACATGGTGGTGCGAATGAAGCAGTGCTTAAAATGTTAAATGAAATTGGTGATGAATCACGTGTTGATGCCTTTATGCAAGGCGTTAAGGATAAAAAATATCGCTTGATGGGCTTTGGTCACCGTGTGTACAAAAACATGGATCCACGCGCTAGTATCATGCGTAAAACCTGTAATGATGTATTGGATATTTTAGGTAAACGCGATGATAAGCTGTTTAAATTAGCTATGAAGTTGCAAAAAATCGCACTAGAAGATTCATACTTTATTGAGAAAAAACTTTATCCAAATGTTGATTTCTATTCAGGTATTATTCTTCATGCAATTGGTATTCCAACTGAGATGTTTACTACTATTTTTGCTTTGGCAAGAACGGTTGGCTGGTTATCACAATGGCAAGAAATGATTGAAGATGCAGATTTTAAAATCGGTCGTCCGCGACAACTTTATACTGGCTATACAGCTAGAAATTATGTAGAGCTTGCAAAACGTAAATAATTTGCTCTAATTTTTACTTAAATTATAAGTAGGTATGTGTATAATATAGCATACCTACTTTTTTATTATAGAGAAGAATTGATGAAAAAAAGACTAATTAGCGTTATGTGCCTATTTGCTTTAGCTGCTTGTGGTGGAGGTGGTGGTAGTAATTCAAATCCTAACCAACCTGTTGACCCTGGTTTTGTAGATAATCCAATACCTCCATCGCCATATCCGACACCTGCCACATACACAGGGCAGCCGCCTGGATTAACGGAAAGCTACCCTAATTCATTTTGGCCAAAAAATTTGCATAATGCATTGCAGGTTGCCTATGGTAGTAATAGCGAATCACAAATTGCTAATCTGACAGCGTATGTTGATATGGATGGTGCTCTATGTTCAGCGACACCAGTTAGCTATGATGCAGATAATAACAGGACTTTCTTGATTGGAGCCGCACATTGCTTCGTCAATTATAAAGATTCTGCGACTACTTTAACATCTAGTAATCTCTTACCAACATCTTTACTCACCGTTTATAATGGGGTAAGTCAAACTAAGGGATGGGTAAAGGAATTTCCTAATGCAATAGTATATCTTCGTAAAGACTATTGCTTTAATTCAACATTTACGGGCATTAATGGTGATCAATGCCCTAATTTTTCACCTAATGATGGTGCAGTTGGTGGGCAAGGTAACGATATTGCAGTGATTCAAGTTGAAGGTCAATACGCGCATCCAGAATCTTACCCAAAATTAGCTCGAGCTGAAAAGTATCCGCAGACTTATACTATGGCACCTGTTTTATCAATTGGTTATGGAGTTAATACTCAATGGCCAAATTCAAACGCAAGTTGTGATACACCTACTAAATGTGCTACAATGTTCTACACTGCTAACTACCAATACTGGCAACAAAATACAACAGGTTATAACTATCTCTACAATAGTTATTACAATGCAGGAGGATTTGGTCAGTTTGGCTATAGCTCTTTAATTTGTGGCGGTGACTCAGGTGGTGGCGATTTATTCTGGGATGGTAACAATAACAATTGGTTACTGTTATCTGAACATACCTATGGTCCGAATGGCGCATGTGGGACTTTCTATAATTATTTACCAAATGCCGCAACCAATGTTTCAGCGTACTATGACTGGATTCAATCAATCATCGAAGATCATAGTCCAGTTGATAACTGTAAAAGCGGTGCTATTGCAAATTGTGTAACTAATGGTTAGTTATGCTAAAGGCTGACTTTTAGCTTTGACTTATTTTTTAAAATGGTTGGGGGTAAGTATGAAGAAAATTATATATAGCTTGATTGGTGCTTGCTGTTTAGTTGCTTGTGGAGGTGGCGGTAGCAGCAGTAGTGGATTTCAAGATGATCCGATACCACCATCGCCAAATGCCCCTGTGGGCAATTATTTGGGTATTGCTTATAGTGCTTTGGGACAACCAACGGGTTTCTCTCAGGCTTATCCCAGTTCGTTTTGGCCAAGTAGTAATAATAGTAATATACCAGTTTTTCAAATTGCCTATGGAAGCAATATCGAATCTTCGATTGCTAATTTAACCGCGTTGGTTCACCTTAGAGGCTCAATTTGTTCTGCTACGCCGATACGCTATGATGCTCAAAGCGATACCAGCTTTTTAGTTAGCGCAGCGCATTGTTTTGTGAATTCTAAAACATCAGCTACTACTTTGAGTCGTAGCGACATGGTTGCTGTGAGTGGGCTACAAATTTATCATGGGGTTGGTAGTAGTTTACATGATTGGGATGTCGCGTATAGCGTAAAAGCAGTATATCTAAGGCAGGATTATTGTTATAATGGAACGTTTACATCTGGTGGTGAATGTGCTAATTATACACCGGAAGATGGCGCATCAGGCGGTCAAGGCAATGATATTGCTATTATCCAAATAATTGGTCAATATGCAGACCCTAACGTTTATCCACAGGTTGTTCCAGCTACACAGTATCCGCAAACTTATAGTATGGCACCAGTATTATCAATTGGTTATGGGATCAATACACAAGTGCCAAATGGAGACTTGCCTTCAAATTGTAGCGTTGGTTCAAGTTGTGCAGTAATGTACCACACTGCAAATTATCAATACTGGCAACAAGATACAACAGGTTATCACTACCTTTACAACAGTTATTATAATAACGGAGGATTTGGTCAGCATGGCTACACTTCCTTGATTTGTGGTGGTGATTCAGGTGGTGGCGATCTGTTTTGGAATGGAAAAAATTGGCTATTACTCTCAGAACATACCTATGGTCCATCAGATGTCTGTGGAACTTTTTATTCTTATTTGCCAGATGGTTCAACCAATGTATCCGCATATTATGATTGGATACAGGCAATCATAAATAGTAATGACCCAGTATCCTCGTGTGCTAATGGTAGGATTAGTAACTGTGTAACTAACGGGATATAATAGCAAAATAATCTCTATAAAAGATAGCAAAAGATAAAGCAAGTCGTTCAAAAAAGATGACTTGCTTTTTTATTATGCTGAGCTAGTCAATTATGGCGACTATGCGGAGTAGCTGCAGTTAGTGTATAATTCGCACATATAAAATTGAATAAGGATTAAGCTTATGTTGCGCTTAGGAGTAAACATTGATCATGTAGCAACGTTGCGTAATGCACGCGGTACGATTTACCCAAGTGTGGTTGAAGCGGCTTTGACGGCAGAAAGTAATGGTGCAGATTTGATTACTTTGCATTTACGGGAAGATCGTCGCCATATTAAAGATCAGGATGTGTTTGTATTAAGACAGACGCTTAAAACTGAAATGAATCTGGAAATGGCTCTTACTCAGGAAATGCTTGAAATAGCTTTGCAAGTCAAACCGGATTATGTCTGCTTGGTACCGGAGAAGCGTACCGAAGTAACTACCGAAGGTGGTTTGGATGTTGTGGCTAATTTTGCTGCTATTCAGCAAGTTATTCAGCTTTTACATAGTCAGGGTATTTGGGTTTCACTGTTTATTGATGCTGATCGGCAGCAGATTATGGCCGCTAAACAAGCTGGAAGTTATGCGATAGAAATCCATACTGGTAAATATGCTGACAGCAGTGCGATAGCTCAGCAACAGGAACTGATCAAAATTATTAAAATGGCGGAATTCGCTGATTCACTGGGTTTAATCGTAAATGCCGGACATGGACTGCATTATCATAATGTCTCAGCAATCGCTGCAATTCCACAACTGCATGAATTAAATATTGGGCACGCACTGATTGCGCAAAGCTTATTTCATGGTTTAGCAAAAGCTGTTGGTGATATGAAACAATTAATGATACAGGCGCGTTAGAGATGGAATTTTTAAGTGTGGCGTTAGGTGGAGCTGTTTTTGTTCTGGGAGTTATTGCCGGGATTGGACCACAAAATCTAAATATTATGACTCATGCTATTCGCCGGAATCATGAGTATGCAGTCGTAACTACTTGCTTTTTGGCGGACTCAATTCTAATTTTGCTCGGCGGTATTGGTCTGGCACTGACTGGTGCGAAATGGTTTTTGCTTCTGATTAATGTAGTTGGAATTATTTTTCTGGTCTATTATTTGTGGTTAAAAATCCGTGATTTAAATAAACCACACGAAGTAAAATTTGCCAATACGATTTTAGATAAAAAAACTGCAATTTTTAGAGCATTAGCCCTTACGTGGCTCAATCCGCTAGTTTTGTCGATACTATCATTGTAATTGGTGGCGCATCTACCCATTATTTGGGTATAAATCATACGGCATTTATAATTGGTGCATTACTTGGTGATTTTATTTGGTTATTTGGTTTAAATTTTATTTCGCGTAAATATGCCGATAAACTCAATCAACCACGGGTTTGGTTTGTGATTGATATCGCGACTATTCTTTTAGTGGCATACGTGGTGATTAAAATGATTTCTTTCTTTTTTGCTTGATTTTTAAAAGATAGGGCGCAAAATAATTTACTCAATTGGGCATGATATTGTCGAAAACCAGCGAATTGCTGAGTTTATTGCACGTTTTGGTTATAAAGGGGTGCAACGTATGTTGACTCCAGCAGAATTATTGATTTACGCAGAGAGAGGTGATAAAGTTAAATTTGTTGCCAAGCGTTTTGCTGCCAAGGAAGCTTTTGCTAAAGCTTGTAATACAGGCTTGCGTGCTCCGGTATTATTGTCAAATATTAGTGTACTTAATGATGAATTAGGTAAACCGTATCTAGTTTTAGCGCCTGAATTAGAGCAGTGGCTTATTGCTCGTGAAATTAAGGCTTATCATCTCTCGCTTAGCGACGAGCGCAGCTTAAGTAGTGCGTTCGTCATCTTAGAAAAATAAGTAACTGCTCGGACTATTTTGCAATAGCGTCGCGGCTAAGCTCCTCATGTACTTTTCATGTACTCTACGTCGCCTTGCGCCTAGCTTTTGCTTCATATTCCGGCAGTTACGGACATCTGAGTATGAGCTCTCTTACAAAAATAGATTATTTAATTCCTGAGTATTTCAATAATGCCTCAATCTGTGGTTCACGACCCATAAATGCCACAAAATTCTCCATCATTGGACGAACTCCACCCTGACTCAAAATCGTGTTTTGAAGTTTGGTACCTAATTCGGATAATTTAGCGCCACTAACACCATCAAAAACATCGAAAACATCACAAGCTAAAACTTCTGCCCACTTATAACTATAGTACCCTGCAGCATAGCCACCAGCAAAAATATGCGCAAAACTATTGGCAAAACGGTTGTAACTTGGTGGAATCAGTACCGCAATTTGTTCACGAACCCGCTTTAATTCGGTTAAGTAATTATCCGTTGCAGGATTAAAGGTACTATGCAATTGTAAATCATAGATGGAAAATTCAAGTTGGCGGAGCATCTGTAGACCGGATTGGTAATGACGTGCTGCTAGAACTTTATCAAATAATTCTTGTGGTAAGACTTCACCGCTATCAATATGTGCAGTAATCGTTTTTAGAATTGCGTAATCCCAGGCAAAATATTCCATAAATTGCGATGGTAGCTCAACCGCATCCCATTCAACACCGTTAATCCCGGAAATGCTTGAATTATTGACGGTAGTCAGCAGATGATGGAGGGCATGCCCCATTTCATGAAACAAAGTTTGTACATCGTCAAAAGTAAGTAAGCTTGGTTTATCACCAACAGGTTTGGTAAAATTACAAATGACATAGGCAATAGGCAAATTTTCAGCTCCACCATCCATATTACGATCCTGCGCTGAATTCATCCACGCGCCAGGTTGTTTACCATCCCGCGCATAAAGGTCAAAATAAATATGTCCGCTAACTTTACCATTTTGCATGATGTCATAAGTACTAACATCAGAATGCCAAACTGCCATTTCTTTATTTAACACTAATTCGAGCGAATAAAGCTGCCCAATTAAATTAAAAAGTCCGCTGAATACTTTAGGCAACGGGAAATATTGTTTTAGTTCATTACTGGAATAGCTATACTTATGCTGCTGCAATTTCTCGCTGTAATAAGGAATATCCCAAGCGGATAGTTCTGCGATTCCATCAATTTGCAGAGCATAGGCTTTTAATTCTGCAAGATCTTGTTCGGCATATGAATGTGATTTATTAGCTAATTGATGTAAGAAATCCAATACTTGTGCCGGAGTATCCGCCATTTTATTAAATAATGATAGCTCTGCATAATTATTAAAGCCAAGTAATTGAGCTTTTTCAAGGCGCAGTGCTAAAATTTTACCAATCAATCCACCATTATCAAATTTTGCAGCGTTACTAAGTTCACTGGCGCGCGTCACATATGCCTTGTATAGCTCTTCACGTAATTGGCGATTGCTGCAATACTGCATGATCGGTAAATAACTAGGCATATGTAGAGTTATTTTATACCCTTCTAACTGTTCTTGTTCTGCCATTGCTTTATAAAGAGCTAAGCTATCTTGTGGAACTCCGGCTAATTCATCAATAGTAGCACTGCGACTATAGCTATCGGTGGCATCCAATACATTATGCTCAAACTGGGTTGCTAACTCTGAAAGTTGATTTTGAATGGCCTTAAATTGTTGTTGTTGCTCAGGTGCTAGAGTTATACCACTTAGCTTGAAATCGCGTAATTCATTATCAATTACTTTTTTCTGTTCGGTAGTTAACTGAGAGTATTCGATATCTTTAATTGTTTGTACGTGTTTGTAGAGCGCTTGATTTTGTCCTAAGTTTACATAAAGCTCAGTCAGTTTAGGTAAAAATTCTTCATGTAAGGTACGTAATTCCGGGCTATCCTTAACGCTTTGCAGATGACCAACTAGTCCCCACGCCTGATTAAGTGTGTAAAGTCTTGCTTGCAATGGTGCAATTATTTGTTGCCAAGTATCATTTTCTTGCTTTTCAAGCTGTGTGATCAATGTTTGAGTAGTATTTAATTGTTGATTAAGACTGGTTTTTAGGTAATTAATATCAATTTGATTAAAAGGAATGAAATTTGTCATTTAAATGCTCTTTGATTTGTGTTAATTAGTCGGTGATTATCGCATATTTCATTGATTGATTCAATTGTGTTATACTTATTCTGTATTTGAAATCAAGTATGTTGAAGTTAGATCTACTAGGCTATTTATTTGTGATTAGGCGTAAATATTATTTGAATATCGATAGTAAGTTAAGTATTCTACGGCTAACAAGTTAAATCTTTGTTTATTTGAAGTTAGTTGTTTGTTGTAAATAAGCAACAAAAAACTGGGGTTTAGCCGGAAATTTAGCTAAAAACAGCTAAAATAACATTTTTTATAATAGCTAACTAATTTAATAGGCTATAATACAGGTATGAGAGCAATTAAAGGTTAAATAAAACTTGACCTTTTAAATATACTAAATTTATTAGAACATATGTAATAGGAAATTAATATGAAAAAATTATTAGCGATTATTTTAGCTGGTTCATCTGTTGTAGCAATGGCAGATACATTCCAAGATTTCAATAACAACTTGTATGCTCAATATAACTTGATTTCTCCAAATGGTGGCGTAGCACAAAATGCTGATCTATGGGGTGTTGGTGGTACGTTCCAATCTAAAAATAACGTGTGGGCTAATGCTAATGCATCTTTTGGTCAAACAGGTACTAATGGTACTTATACTCAGTCTTCTACTTTAGGTAATATGAATGTTAAAGCCGGTTATGCATTCCAATTCTTTGGCGATGATGCTAATGGCTTACAAGTTATTCCTTACGCAGCATTTGGCTTTACACAAGCTGGTGGTGCTGTTAATGGTACAGTTTATACATATGGTGCTGGTGTTCGTCCTGAATATCGTTTCTTGAGCGCTTTAAAAGTATCTTTAGACTTAGGTTTGATTGGTACTCAACAAGGTGCTAGCACTGCTGCTGGTGGTTATGTTAACAATGGTGAAGATTTTGGTTATAACATTTCTCCAGAAGTTCAGTATGATATTAGCAAAACTGTTATGCTAGCTCTAGCTTATGGTTATTCTAATTCTTTCAATACTTCTAACTCTAATGGTGGCGGTAACGGTACTAATACTCTTACAGCTAAAGTTGGTTACTTATTCTAAGAATTATTCTGAGAATAATACTACAAAAGGACAATCGCAAGATTGTCCTTTTTTAACGACAAAGTACAAGATTCAAAGCCATGAATATAGATAGGTGTTGATTATATTTAAGTGAATATCTATTTTATACAGTTTAAAACTAATTCAATAAGCGAGATATACTCAACCTGCCCGTGGTAGCTAAGCCCAATCTGACAATTACGATTAAAAGTTACTCCAATTTCGCAGTCATTAATCTGAGTAGCCAAATTTGATAAACTACTTTGATTTAATTCTGGAGTGGTAAATCCCTT
Source organism: Burkholderiales bacterium (assembly GCA_019748155.1). Taxonomy (GTDB): domain Bacteria; phylum Pseudomonadota; class Gammaproteobacteria; order Burkholderiales; family UBA11063; genus Aquella. The sequence goes on from JAIEPY010000009.1 coordinate 20,673, forward strand.
ATCCCCAGCAAAGCCACAACATTTTATTCCTTCGGGGAAAATCAGTTCATCAGCACATTTTTTTAGTAGATTCAGAACCGCTTCATTTACTAAGCCATGCTTAGCAGAACTGCAATCAATATGGACGGCAATTTTACGATATTTCTTATTTAGTTCTATTTCTGCTAATTTATCAGCAATAAAGCTGCTAATTTCCCAAACTTTGATTCCACTCTCTTGTGCAAAACTACTGCAGGAGCTGTTATCTATAATATAAATTTCATTTGGTTCTATTAATCGTTTCAACTCATTGCTAGTTTGCTGCTGCATAGTTGAGTTACATTGTGAGTGATACATTTGTCCGCAACAAGTATCTTTGGTTTGAGTCAAATATTTGACGGTAAAACCTAATTTCTCTAATATTTCTTGGCTGGGATAGCGATTTGAATTTTGGCTAGCGGCAAAAATCCGATTCGGGCAAGCGGGAATTAAAGTTACAACTTTTTCTGTGGTTTTTGAACTTGCTTCAAATTTAGTGTGTTGCGCTTGCGGCATAGTTTCTAGGTAGACTGGAGCTTGTGGAAAATGTTGGTGAATTTTAGCGGTTAATCGGTGTAAATTAGCTTTACCAATAATAGTTGCTGCCAAATTTCCTAACTTAACTTTGTTGCGACTATTATTAATCAGTTTACTATGGTCGATAACGGTATTAGAAATTGGTTTTAAGCTTTGAATATATGCTCCCGTATTTATAGCAACCGGACAAGAAACCTGACACATTCCGGTAGTTGCACAAGTGTCTATTGCGTAATACTGATAGGTTTTTTGCCAGATGGCACGTTTCTCAGGGGGTAACTCTTCCATTCTGCGTGACACGGCGTTACGTTGCCGTGGAGTTAGGCTGAGCTTGCGTGATGGGCAAACTGATTCACAGAAACCACATTCCATACATTTATCGATTAAAGGATCAACCGCAGGCGACTCTTTTAATGAATGCATATGCAGGGTATTATCACGAGTAAGCTTGACATCAGGATTCAAAATATTTTGTGGATCAAATAATTCTTTGATGCGCCACATAATATCCCAACATTGTTGTCCCCATTCAAGCAGGGCAAATGGTGCAATATTCCGTCCGCTGCCGTGTTCAGCTTTGAGAGAACCTTGGTATTTATTGGCAACCAGATCGGTAAATGCATGCATAAATTTGTCGTAGCGTTGTAATTCTTCTGGATTGGTAAAATTTGGCGTAATTACAAAGTGAATGTTTCCTGCCAATACGTGTCCGAAAATTGCGGCATTTTGATAAGAAAACTTGTCAAACATCAGGCGTAAATCACTAATCAATGCTGGCAAATGCTCAATCTGTACTGCTACGTCTTCAATAATTACTGTAGAACCCAGCGGACGCTGTCCGGCAATAGTTGGTAACACTCCTTTGCGTGCTTTCCATAAAATTCCGGCTATTTTTGCATCTTGCACAAAACCGCTTTGCTGAATAATTGGCGTTTGATTAATCACCGCATTGACTTGAGTTAATTTTGCAGATAATAATTCTGCACTGCTGGCAGTCAATTCAAGCATAATTGCGGCACTGTCATTATTAACCTGGAGCAAATAAGGCTGTAATTCTTGAATATGGGAAACGGACTGTAGTGATAGTGAATCTAATAGCTCGATTGAAGATATATCATAGCCAGATATTTGTACGGTCAGATTGATTAAATCGGTCAACTTACCATAAATTAAATTTAGGGCGCGGTGTTCTTCAATCTCTATAGTTTGCAGTGTTACTTCACTGATAAAGGCCAGCGTTCCTTCGGAACCAATTAATAAACGTTCAATAATTTTAATTGGATCATCATAATCAATAAATGCATTCAAGCTATAGCCACTAGTGTTTTTGATGGCAAATTTTTTACGGATAAAGTCACTGAGCGCTATATCGGTGCGGATTTGATCGCGGATTTGGCTAATTTGGGCAATTAATTCGGCGTGAGTTTGCTTGAATTGAGTAACTTCATCTGGATTAGAGCTGTCAAATAAGCTACCATCACTAAAGACTGCGCGTAAATTCTCTAGCGTTGCATAGCTATTTTTAGTCGTGCCACAACACATCCCACTGGAGTTATTAGCAATAATTCCGCCAATTTTGGCAGCTTCGATTGAACCAGGGTCAGGACCAATCTGGCGTTTATACCCTGCTAACCAGCGGTTTGCTTGAGCACCGATAATCCCGGTTTGCAATTTTATACTGCTACCATCACGGCTAATCTGATATTTTTGCCAACTTGCGGCAGAGAGTACGACTAAAACCTGATCGGTAACGGCTTGTCCGGAGAGACTAGTTCCTGCGGCACGAAAAGTAAGCTGAATTTTGTTCTGGCTGGCAATTTGAATAATCTGGATAACTTCTGCTTCGGTTTCAACTAATAACACCAGCCACGGGAGCATTCGGTATAAGCTTGCGTCAGTAGCATAAGCATAACGCAGTAACTCATCGCGGATGATGCGTTCTTGAGGAAGAATTTTATTAAAAAGTTCTGATTTAGTCATAAATAGTTCGCTATTTAAAATGAATAGTGTAGGCTTAGTATTTCCAGCCAATTGTTTTGATTCAAATCAAGAGTATGATTAGGCTTGTGTGCTATAGCTGTGTTACCAATTCCTACTACACTAAGCCCTGCTGCTTTTGCCGCATTGATTCCAGTGGCACTATCCTCAAAGACTAAACATTGTTCTGGATTTTGTCCATGAAAAGCCAGCGCATTAAGATACATTTCAGGATGTGGTTTACCAAATTCTGCCTGATCACGACTAAATATTTGGGTATAGTTGTCTAGAATGCCTAATTGTGCCAGGCTATGAGCAATGACTTCTTTGGTTGAGTTAGATACTAGGGATTGCACAATTCCTTGAGCAGAAAAGTGTTTAACTAGTTCAATTGATTGCTGAATTTGTTGGTTGCCATCTACGCGTTCAAGAAAAAAATTAATGGCTAATTGCTGCCAACGCTCAAAAAGCTCAGAGTTGTTTTTGAGGTTTGCTTGTCCAAACAGCAAATCAAAAATTGCCCGATTTTCTAATCCGGTAAGATCTCCGACTAATGGCTCGGCTTTTAATTGGAGCTCTTGTTCTAAAACACTGGTGGCATAATTTCCTGATTGCATATGTAAATGCTCACTATCAATAAGCGTACCATCCAAATCCCAGAATACAGTTGAAATAGATTGCATTTATGCTTCCTTTTACGTGTTATTTTTAATACTCAAATTATTAGCGCAGCAAGACTATGAGCCTGCCGTAATTTTAGCATGTTAAAATCATGGGATGAATGCAAATATAACTCTTCCGCGAGCTCGTAAAATAATCCATCTCGATATGGATTGTTTTTATGCTGCGGTGGAAATACGCGATAGACCAGAATTAGCTAGTTTCCCTGTTGCGGTTGGTGGTAGTTCTGACCGGCGTGGCGTACTTTGTACCTGTAATTACTTGGCGCGTAAATTTGGCGTGCGATCCGCGATGGCAACCGCTACGGCACTGCGTATTTGCCCAAAGCTGGTTGTTCTACCGGTAAATATGGCGAAATATAAACAAGTATCACGACAAATCCAGGCAATATTTCGTGAGTATACCGAGTTAGTTGAACCATTATCGCTGGATGAGGCTTTTTTAGATGTGAGTAATTCAGCATATCACAACGGTAGTGCCTCTTTGATTGCTGAAGAGATTCGCCAACGAATTTGGGATGAGCATCAGTTAACCGCCTCTGCAGGGGTTTCAGTCAACAAATTTTTAGCCAAGGTTGCTAGTGCGTGGAATAAACCTAATGGTTTGTGTGTCGTTCGCCCTGATCAAATTGAGCAATTTGTGGCGACTTTGCCAGTTAATAAACTTTTTGGCGTAGGCAAAGTAACGGCAGATAAATTAAGTCAACTACAGATTACGACTTGTGCTGATTTGCAACAGTTTTCTTTATTGGAATTAAGCAAACGTTTTGGTAAACTCGGGCAGGCGCTGTATTATCAGGCACGTGGTATAGATAATCGTGAGGTCACACCTAATCGCCCACGTAAATCGTTGAGTGTTGAGACTACTTTTGCCGAGAATATTGTGGATATTGAACTTGCTAAAACTGAGTTAAGTAGATTATATGATTCTTTTACAGTGCGTTTAGCAGATGCACAGATTGGTAGTGTAATTCGTTCAGCGTTTATCAAAATAAAATTTGCAGATTTTACACAAAGCACTTCGGAAATAAGTCTTTCTGAACCTTCGATGACGGCATTTTTAGAACTCTTTGTTAAGAATAATCAACTATATTTACAAAAGCCGATTCGCCTTTTGGGCTTGGGCGTTAGTTTCAAAATAGAAGAAGAGTTTGCTCAGGCGCAACAAGACTTATTTCATGGTCTAATTTAATAAAAATATCTGCCGTAAATTATGCATTTGTGTTAAGCTTTTGCTAGTAATTTTGTTAATTTTAGAGAGGGTATTAATATGTTGGGTAATGTAAAAGGAAAAGTGACGTTAATTACAGGTGCCGCTTCAGGTATTGGTAAACATATGGCAGAAAAGTTCGCTGAATCTGGCTCAGCAATTGTTATTGCCGATTTGAATTTAGACGCTGCACAAGCTGTTGCTGATGCTATTAAATCACAGTATAAGGTTGAAACTTTGGCTGTTGCAATGGATGTAACCAATGAAGAGCAGGTTAATGCTGGAGTTAAGGCAACCGTAGCTAAATTTAATAAATTAGATGTAGTTATTTCGAATGCCGGGATTCAAACTATTGCTCCGATTGTGGATTTTGAGGCTAATGCATGGAAGCGTTTGATTGATATTCATTTACATGGTACATTCTTAGTAGCTAAAGCTAGTATGCAGCAAATGATTGCGCAGAAAACTGGCGGTCGCGTATTAGTAACTGGTTCAATTCACTCAGTTGAAGCATCTAAAAATAAAGCAGCTTATGTTGCAGCTAAACACGCGCAATTAGGTTTTGTACGTTCGATTGCTGAAGAGGGTGCGCCACATAATATCTCTGCTAACTTATTATGCCCTGGTTTTGTAAGGACTCCATTGGTTGAAAAACAAATTCCAGAACAAGCAAAAACTTTAGGAATTACTGAAGAACAAGTCATTAAAAATGTAATGCTTGGTGATACTGTTGATGGCGAATTTACTACTTTGGATGATGTAGCTAATGTTGCATTATTCTTAGCTGGTTTTGAAACCAACGCTCTAACCGGTCAGCATGTCTTAATCAGCCATGGTATTGGCATGTAAATATCTTTTAAAGTAGCCTGTTTGGGCTACTTCTTCATTCATCACCCTGCAAATTTATTATTTCGCACGTCTGTTTTTAATACCAACCACAATACAAACGGTTAATTGTTATAATCTGCTGATTTGCTTTAGATGATACTTTAATAAACCATAAACTACGAGAGAAGAATATGGAGCAATTATCGCCTACAACATTAAAATCCATTTTGCATTCTAAACGTGCCAATATTTACTACTTAGAACACTGCCGGGTTATGCAAAAAGACGGTCGTGTCCTATATCTAACTGAATCAAAAGACAGTAATTTATTTTGGAATATTCCGATTGCAAATACTACGGTTATTATGCTGGGAACTGGTACATCAATTACTCAGGCTGCAATGCGCATGCTTGCCAGTGCTGGCGTATTAGTTGGCTTTTGTGGTGGTGGCAGCACGCCATTATTTAGTGGTAGTGAAGTCGAGTGGCTTACTCCACAAAGTGAATATCGCCCAACTGAATATATGCAAGGCTGGATGTCATTTTGGTTTGATGAACAAAAGCGTCTGCAAGTCGCGAAACAATTTCAAATATCACGAGTTGAGTTTATTAAAAGAGTCTGGACAAAAGATAAAGAACTCCAAGCTGAAGGGTTTTATATCGACGATCAGGATATTGAGCGAGCGTTAAATAATTTTAGTGGCAAGATAATGACAATGTCATCAGTTGGCGAGCTATTATTAGCAGAAGCGGCAACCACTAAGTTACTATATAAAATTGCAGCTACCCGTTGTGGCAGCCAAGGTTTTACCCGAGATCATGAGCAGAGTGATTTAGCCAATCAGTTTTTAAATCATGGTAATTATTTGGCGTACGGTTTAGCTGCAACTTGCCTGTGGGTATTAGGGATTAGCCATTCATTCGCAGTAATGCATGGCAAAACCCGCCGTGGTGCATTGGTATTTGATATTGCGGATTTAATCAAAGATGCGATCGTTTTACCGTGGGCATTTGTCTGTGCCAATGAAAAGATGTCGGAACAAGAATTTAGACAGCAAATTTTGCAGAAATTTACCGAACATAAAGCACTGGATTTTATGTTTGATCAGGTGAAAGAAAAAGCATTGCAAAAATTTGTCGCAGATTCGGAAAATGAATCATGATTGTGACGTTTATCTCCCAATGTGAGAAAAAGGCTTTGCCACGAACCAGAAGAGTACTCGACGCATTTGCTAATCGGATCGGTGATAATACTTGGCAAACCGTGATTACTGAAGAAGGTTTACTTGCGGTTAAAAAGCTACTCCGCCAAAGTGCTACCAAGAGCACTGCCGTTGCCTGTCACCGCATCAAAACCCGTACCCGTAGCGAATTGCAATGGATAGTCGGTAATCGGAGTAAATTTAATAGTCAGGGTATCGTGCCTGTGAATTTTACGGAAACAGAGATTAAGCGGTATATGGATAACGCTCACTGGAAAACCTTAGATATTATTCAGTATGCAGCTGCAATTGCCGCTTTATTTCATGATTTTGGCAAAGCAAATAATCTTTTTCAGGCAAAGCTTGATCCGAACATTACAATTGATGTGTTTGAACCATATCGGCATGAATGGGTTTCTATGCGTCTTTTTCAGGCATTTGTTCAGAATAAATCTGACAAAGATTGGTTGGAAGCATTAACAAGAGTTGGTAGCGATATGTTTTCATCCAACTTTAGGGATGGTGTTGATGGTAGTGTTGAAAATAATCGCCCACTCAAAAACCTACCGCCTTTTGCACAGTTAGTAGCTTGGTTGATTCTTTCTCACCATAAACTGCCCGTAGTTCCAAGCTTAGAAACAAATCCACCATGCATTGAATACGTGAGTGATTGGTTTGATAATAATTTTGATGCAAATTGGAATTCACCACGTTGCAATGAGGCAGAGCAAAAAAATCGTGTAAATGATAATTGGACGTTTGAGAAGGGGTTGCCAGTTGAAAGTAATCTTTGGCGAGCAACAGCTTGTTTGGCTGCATCAGAAGCAATTTCAAAGCTGCCAAGCGTATCTTCAAATTTGCTCCACGAAGATTTGTTTACCAGCCACCTTGCACGTTTAGCGTTGATGTTAGCTGACCATTATTATTCTTCCCAACCAGAAGTAAAAAGAGAATGGCAAGATCCATTCTATATGGCATATGCTAACACTGATCGACAGACAAATACTTTAAAACAAAAACTCGATGAGCATCATATTGGCGTGGCACACCATGCTACCAAAATTGTTACCGCTCTACCAAAACTCAATGCTACATTAAAAAGCCTTGATAGAAACAATGCATTGGAAAGCAACACAGAAAAGAGTAAAAAAGAAAAATATGGTTGGCAAGATGAAGCGAAAAAATTAGCTCAGCAGTTGGGGGGTGAACTAGTAAATCAAGGCTTTTTTGGTATCAATATGGCTTCAACTGGCACGGGGAAAACGCAAGCTAATGCTAAAATTATGTATGCCATTGGGACTGCGGTAGGTAGAATCCGTTTTAGTGTGGCGATAGGCTTAAGAACTTTAACGCTACAAACTGGTATTGAATATCAGGATAAACTAAAAATAAGTGAAGAAGATTTAGCTGTGCTAGTTGGTGGTAGTTCAGTTAAACAATTATTTGAAAATGAAACAGGCAAAAACAATCCTTCCACTCAAGACTCTACACAAGTGTTAACAGGTAGCGAATCACAAGAACAGCTGATGGATGCTGATATATATATTAGTTACCGAGGTGCACTCGGTGATCACAGCTTAAAATGCATCCGCTGAGGTGAGATGCACCACTTGAAAGCTTAATTTTGAGCTATAATTTGTAACTAAAAATTGGAG
>JAIEPY010000117.1 GCA_019748155.1 Burkholderiales bacterium
TAATTTTAAATCCATTGGATTACAATTTAGTGATTGTATAAATTTAGCTTAGCCTATAGGAGGCTGAGCAGTAACTAAACAAACGATAGCTGATATAAAAAGAGCAGAATTATGACCCTCGAAGATTACAAATTATTAATATGAGACCAATAAATAATAATATTGCAATTTTTTCAGATGCTGAATATGCAGCCTTATATGAAACTCCTGAGTTTGATGAATCACAACAAATAGAATATCTTATATTAACTGATGATGAGCTAATATTAGTAATGAAACGTAAAACGCTTGCATATCAGGTAGCTTGCATTATTCAATTAGGCTATTTTAAGGCAATGCAGATCTTTTTTCAGTTTGACTGGGAAAAAGTAAGTATCTCAGATATAAATTTTATTCTTCAACAATATTTTAGCGGGCAAACTTTAGAACCACAAGCCCTGACTAAGCATGAATACTACGCACAATGTGCCGGAATTATGGAGTTTTTTGGATACAAACCCTGGTCAAAAAGCTGTGAAACAATGTTATTTTTATCAACAAAGAAACTTTCCCGAGATATAAAACCCCAGTTTATAGCAATGGAGTTACTATCATTTTTTAGAGAACATCAATTTATTCGGCCTGCGTATACAACTTTTCAAAACTTAGTAAGCATTATCATTAATAGTGAACGACAGCGACTAATCATGGTTCTGGAAAAACACTTAACTACGTTGGATATTGAAGCTTTAAAAAGCTTTTTAGTAGAAGATGATATTTTATCTAAATTAGCAGCAATAAAACAGGATGCAAAAGATTTTAAGCCACGAATGATAGCAGCCGAACGCAGAAAATTGGCTATTCTTACACCAGCCTATCAAATTATTAAGCGCTTACTTCCAGAACTAAAGTTATCACAACAAAACTTACATCACTATGCTGACTTAATCAATTTTTATTCTATTTATGATCTGCGTGAGAAAATAAATACTGAGCAAGCATATCTTTACATATTAATTATGTTATTGCTGGTGGCGATATCGACAAATTAGTGATAATTTAGTTGGGGCTTTTAGCTTTAATTTTAGGCAGCTAGAAGGTAACATTAAAGAGATCAGTGCTACAGCATTTTCTCAGCATATAAAAGATAAACATAATGATTCCCTTGATATGGTTAGGCTGGTGCAGCTTTATATTGATGATTCGTTACCCGATGAGCTTAGCTTCGGTAAAGTTAGAGAACAAGCTTTTGCCATAATTCCCAAAGAGGAATTATTAACTAAAATAATTAAGCAGCCAAAGAAACCACTCCAGGAATATGATTTCTATTGGCAGGCAATTGACACCCTGAAACGAGGCATTAAAACTAATTTACGCTGTTTGGTTGAAGTGTTAGGATTCTCTAGCATTACCACACATAGTGCATGGCTCGAAGCTATTGAGTGGATTAAAGCAGAATTTCATAAACCTCAACAACTAGCTCCCATAATAGAAGAACATCCAGAAGATACTATTCCAGTTAAGCTATTGCGATACTTTATGGTCAAAGAAGAAGGCCAACCCACAAGAATTAATAAGGCTCGCTATGAATTTTGGGTGTATCGTCAATTAGATCGATATTTAAGATCAGGCGGGTTGTTTTTAGAAGATAGCTTGCAGTATCGGTCGTTAAATCAAGAGTTAGTATCAATCGAGGAACAACAAGATGCTATCCAGCAATTAAATATTCCTGGGCTAAGAGCCCCAATTGCAGAACAGCTTGATGTACTCTTACCTGAACAGCATAGCCTATTACTTAAATTCAATAAAGCATTGCGTAAAGGAAAACTTAAACATCTCCGCTATGATGAAAAAAATAAAATCCTACATTGGCAAAAGGTTAAAGTTGATAAGGATGAGAGGCTACGCCAACAGTTCTATAGTCAGTTACCACTATGTGACATAACTGATGTATTGCGCTTTGTTGACAAACATTGCGGATTTTTATCTACATTTACTCATATCCAACCAAAATATGCAAAACAACCTGCCAAAAAAGATAGTTTGATGGCTACCATCATTGCGCAGGCAATGAATAATGGCAATCATAATATGTCAGAGATTTCCGATATTCCATATTCGGCATTGCAAGATACACTTCAGTCAAGAGTTAGGCTAGCTACATTAAAAGTAGCCAATGATTTAATTAGTAATGATATCGCCAAAATGTCAATATTTCCATATTACTCATTTGACTTAGAACTACTTTATGGTGGGGTTGATGGTCAGAAATTTGTAGCGGCTACTCCAACAATTAAGGCAAGAGCAGCCAAAAAGTATTTTGGTAAGGGTAAAGGTATCGTGGCTTATACATTACTTGCAAATCATATTCCATTGCAAGTTGAATTAATTGGAGCCAATGAGCATTAAAGCTATTTTACCTTTGACATTTGGTATAACAATACTTCAGAGATTTCACCAGATGTAGTTACTGGAGATATGCATATTATCAATCGTGCTAATTTTGCTATTATGCATTGGTTTGGAGGTAAATTGTACCCCCGGTTTACTAATATTGAAGCTCAATGTAAACATATTTATTGTGACATAAATTATACTGACGACGAGAAGGATTTAATCAAGCCAGTTGGGAAAATTGACCGCCAGTTAATTGAATCAGAATGGCATAACCTTCAGCGAATTATTGCATCACTTGGACTAAAAGAACTCTCACAAAGTACTCTAGTTAAAAAACTCTGCACTTATAAGCAAGAACATCGAACTAGAATGGCATTGTTTGAATTTGATAAGCTAATCCGTAGCATTCATACTCTCAAATATTTGTTGGATCCTAACATTTATAAAAATACGCATCGCTCACAAAATCGAGTTGAACAGTATCATCAACTCAGAGGTGCAATTGCTCAAGCTTATGGTAAAAAAGAAATAATTGGGAAGACAGATTTTGCGATAGAAATTAGCAATCAATGCGGCAGGCTAGTTTCAAATGCCATTATTCATTACAATTCCGCCATATTATCTAGATTACGAGATAAGTATGAAGCAGAAGGCAACTTCAAAGCTTTAAACTTACTTAAAAGAATTGCACCTGTAGCTTGGCAACATGTACATTTCTTGGGGCATCTTACATTTTCAGCTGAACATGCAATTGATTTAGATGAGATAATTAAAGAGCTAGTTTTAGCAGGATAGATGGCTAAGTACTAAAATCAGAAAAATCTTGGGTTAGCGGTTAGAACCCCTTCCTCGAAAGATAAATTTTATATTGTGGTTATATTGGCAGTTTTTTTGTTTACTACTTTGTGTATTGTATCAAATTTAAATTTATGATATAACGTGCAATGCACAAAAAATAAAATTAAAAAGATGCTCATACATATATTTTTTCATACTTGTTGCCATTATTAAAGATGAAAATAACCGCGCTGGCAAAGAGTTGGTATAATTGGGGGCTTATTTCAAGATCTTATAAGTCAAAAGCAAAAGAGAGTAGAGTGTTTAAACAGAATTCAATGTACTATTTGTGGCATAATCAATTTTCAACGCTAGAGCGAAAAATAATTGCTACTTTTTTGTTTCAGACACTGGTTGAGTATGCAATATTTTTTGTCTTACTGGCTCATCATCATGCTGTTGCAATGATAGTTTTTCAAACTTCCGACTGGTTTCCTTCAACACTTTATTTTGATATTTTATTCAGTGCAATTTTAGCGATATGCTTTATTACTTTTTTATTAATTTTGCGCTATCAATATGTAATTCATCCAGCGAGTATTGTGGGTATGAGCACCTGTTATGCTCAGGTATTTTATTTGATATTTTTAACTCTTGGCTTGGGGTTTTTAAAACACTATGATTTATCCGTTCTAGTTATTTTTATTTTAATTTCTGCAATATTTGCAATTGGCTATGCTTATGATAAAATTATTACCATTGGCTCGCTTCTTTCCATAATTAATAATCGTTCAGCTTACTTATTTTTAGTGCAATGTTACTTTTTTGCGCTCTCAAGTGGTTTAATTTTTGCCTCAATTTTAAATAAGTTGGCGACTGTGGTAATCACACATTATATTTTTTCGATTAGTCCATTAGTTCTTCTACTATTATTTGCCAGTATTATTGCAGCATTTTCATCACACTCACTAGCTAAGTTTAAACCGGTTCTTGATGCTAAGAAGATGCAGGAGATTTATAAGAGCTTATTTAGCTGTAAAAAAGAGCTTTTTGCCCGTTTAGGTATAAACATAGTAATTGGTGCTTTTTTAGTTAAATGGTATTTTACGATGCCTTTATTTCTGCAATATTCAGAAAATTGGAATGCCAAACATATTGCTAATGCAATTTTCATTGCCGCATCTTTATCTTTAGTGGCAAATTGGTTCTTTTTGCGCTGGTTTAATAAGTTTGATGCCCACCGCCTTTTCAATTGGATTATAGCAGTGCTGGCGGTTACAGTCTTATTTGTGGCTGCTAACCTTTATTTTCATCATTGGGTTTTATTTTGTGTTATCTTAATGGCGGTGTTTTATAATTCGCTGCAATCAACCGTTAATAAAATTGTGCACTATGATATTATAACGATTGAGATTAATCTGATTTTACTTATTATTGGTGGTTTAGTCAGCTTAATTTTATTTGCCTTTATTGTAAGTGGTCTGAGTGTTTTTTTATCCAAGCAAGTTGGCATTCATTCACAAGCACTAGCAATGCCTATTTTATTGTTGACTTTTATTCTGATCGGTATTTACAGTTTTTATCGGTTAAAGCATCACCGTAAACAACGAGTTGAATTAGAGGAGGAGCGTAATGCATGAATTTTCCTTATGTGAAGGTATTGTTAAACAAGTCTCACGAGCTAATGCTGGGGTTTTGGATAATGTTAGCCAGATTAAGATTGAAATTGGCAAGCTCTCTGGTGTCGATTTAGAGTCACTCATATTTTGGTTTCCTGTCGTGGCTGAGAAGCTAGCTTGTAGGCAAATTCAACTGGAGGTTAACGAAATAGATGGCTTAGCACTCTGCTCAAAGTGCAATCAGCAATTTACCTTAACTAATCTTTATGATGCATGCCCGCATTGCCAAAGTTATGCAGAGTATCAAATTTTGCAGGGGCGAGAGTTGTTAGTTAAATCATTTAGTCTTATAAACTAACACGACTGCTAAACCATGAAAATTTTATGGTTTTTATGGTATAATACACTATTAGACTAAATCAGAAGAGGAGCTCATATGTGTGTAACCTGCGGTTGTGGTGGCGATAATAACCACGCTCACGAACACAGTCATTCCCATCATAGCGGTGATCATCATCACGAACATACTCACGTAATTAATTTGGAAGCTGAAATTTTAGCAGAGAATAATCAATTTGCTGCACAAAACCGAGCTTTTTTTAAAGATAAAAAATCTTTGGCGCTAAATTTTGTTTCAAGCCCTGGCTCGGGTAAAACTACACTGCTAGAAGAAACTATTAAACGGCTAAGTGGGCAACATCCTATCTATGTGGTTGAAGGCGATCAACATACCGAACTAGATGCAAACCGAATTCGTAGTGCTGGAGCGGAAGCTTATCAAATTCAAACAGGTAAAGCCTGTCATTTGGATGGACATATGGTTGGACATGCTTTAGAACATTTAAATATCGTCGACGATAGCTTTGTTTTTATTGAAAATGTCGGTAATTTAATTTGCCCGGCGTTATTTGATTTGGGCGAACAAGCGAAAGTTGTGCTAATTTCAATAACTGAAGGTGAAGATAAGCCACTTAAATACCCAGACATGTTCTTTGGCGCTGATTTGGTAATTATTACCAAACTTGACTTATTGCCATATTTGAAATTTGATCTCGCAGCTTGCGAGGCGAATATTCACAAAATTAGCCCACGTGGTAAGATTATTCAATTATCTTCAACTACAGGAGCAGGCTTTGATGAATGGATTAAATGGTTGCACGCAGCGAAGAATTATTTGAGCTAAGATTTTGCTATGCACATTACTGCTTGTAAGTTGTTGATTAATGGTGTCGTCCAAGGGGTTGGTTTTCGCCCAACTGTGTATAAAGTGGCAACTGCGTTAAATTTATCTGGTTGGGTAAGAAATACCTCACTGGGAGTCGAAGTTGTTTTAAACACTACAGACAGTACTCATTTTATTCAAGAGTTGGAACGAGTTCTGCCAGCTTTAGCTAGTCTTGATTCAGTAGAGTCCAGTCTAATCAAACTGGAAACAATGCTTTCTGATTTTAAAATTTTAGCCAGTGTTGCCGGAAGTGTGAACGATACGGTTATGCCACCAGATAGCTATGTTTGTCAGGATTGTCTGGCAGAAATTTTTGATCCCAAGAGTAAATATTATCTGTATCCATTTACTAATTGTACCAATTGTGGCCCACGCTACACGGTAATTAAGGGTTTACCCTATGATCGAAATCTAACGGCATTAGCGGATTTTCCATTGTGTAAGAGTTGTAACACAGAATATCGCGATCCACAAAACCGCCGTTACCATGCTCAGGCAACAGCTTGTCCAAAATGTGGGCCGAGCTTGGAGTTAGAACTAGCTAAAGTAGTAGAATATATTCATGCAGGTAAGATAGTTGCACTAAAAGGTGTTGGCGGCTATATACTTTTGGCGGATGCTACTAATTCTGCCACAGTTAGACGATTACGCGAACGTAAAGGAAGAGCAGAGAAACCTTTTGCAGTAATGGCGCTTAATACTGACTCTATCCAGCATAATTTTGCACATGTTTCGCCTCATGAGGCTGGTGTGCTTGAGTCTCCGGCTGCACCGATTGTGATTTTGGGGCGTAAGCGTAACGCACATATGGCAGCAGAAGTTGCGCCTAAATTAAATACTTTAGGAATGATGCTACCAAATAGCCCTTTGTATTATATCCTATTTTATCATTTACTTGGTGCACCTATAGGTACTGAATGGCTGCAGCAAAATGCCGCATTAGCCTTAATTGTAACTAGTGCCAATTTTTCTGGTGGTGCAATTATTAGTGATAATGATGAGGCACGCAAGCAATTAACTAAAATTGCGGATTATGTGGTGAGCGCTGATCGTGATATCGTTATGAAGAGCGATGATTCAGTAATTTCTTGTGTAGGGCAACATAACGTAATCCTACGCCGGGCGCGTGGAATTGCACCTAAACCATTTTATTTTCCCTACCAACTCCCACAAGTATTAGCTTTGGGTACCCATTTAAAAAATACGCTGACATTTACTCGTGACAACAAAGCATTTACCTCACAATATCTTGGAGATATGAGCTCAGAGCACACTATTCGTTATTTTAAACAAGTTTTGGCACATTACCACAAGGTATTTAATTTTAAATCAGAGCTGGTAATAACTGATTTGCATCCGGATTTTTATGTGCGAAATTTTGCCCGTGAGCTTGGTTTACCACAGCTGCAATTACAACATCATTTTGCACACTTGGCTTCAGTGATTGCCAATGCGGAAAGTTGTGGCAAAAAAATTGCCAATAAAGTGCTGGGGTGTATTTTGGATGGTTATGGTTATGGTTTGGACGGTTCATCTTGGGGTGGGGAATTAATTCAGTTTAGCTCTCAGGATTTAGGATTTGAGTTAATTTCTCAGTTAACACCACTACAAATTCCTGGTGGTGACATTGCTGAAAATGAGCCATGGCGGATTGCATTGGCGCTTTGTGTTGAAAATAATTTGGTGATTCCTGAGCACTTATTAGTTCATCCACAAGCTGAGCAAGTGATTGAATTATGCAAACGCCAACAATTTGGTACTTCAACTAGCCTTGGGCGCAAATTTTCAGCCGTTGCGGCATTGCTAAATATCATAACTGAAAGCAAATATGAGGCTCATACTGCGATGGTGATGGAAAGCATTGTTCATGGACCGGAAGTAGATTTTGATTATGCCAGACTTAATTTAGCTGGCGTGCCAGATTTCAATTTATTAATTAAACAAGTCTACCAAATTGGAATTATTGAGAAAAATGTTCAGCGGGCAGTAAATTTGTTTTACGGCAATTTAAGTGTACTGATTGAGAAATGGATACTCTTTCATTGTTCCACTCGCGGTATTTCACAAGTTGCTATTTCTGGTGGTTGTTGGCAGAGTCGCTATTTATTGTCCGCGCTTAGCGATAAATTCAAACTACTGGGCATTGAATTGTTGATACCATATCAATTACCATTTAATGATGAATGTATTAGTTTTGGGCAAGCGTGGTATGGCGCGCAAGCTCTGCAAAAAGGAATATTATGTGTTTAGCAGTACCTACGCAGATTATCAAATTATTGGATAATCAAATGGCTCTAACATCTTTGTCCGGAGTGGAAAAAGAAGTGTCACTAGCTCTTTTACAAGAGGAAGTTAAAGAGGGGGATTATGTGATTGTTCATGTTGGCTATGCTTTAAGTCGTCTCGATGAAGAGGATGCCAAAAAAACTTTAGCTTATTTTGAAGAATTGCTCGACGAGGAGCGCTATCAATGAAATATATTGACGAATTTAGAAATTCGGCGGTTGCCAAGAAACTTATTGAACAGATCAACGGGACGGTCAAACCCGAAATCAACTATCGTTTAATGGAGTTTTGTGGTGGACATACTCACGCCATTCATCGTTACGCGCTTAGTCAGTTATTGCCCAAAAATATCAAACTAATTCACGGACCTGGTTGTCCGGTATGTGTGTTACCGATTCCCCGGATTGATCAGGCGATTTGGTTGGCATCTCAAGAAAATGTAATTTTATGTTCATATGCGGATATGCTGCGTGTGCCGGGTGATCATCAGGATAGTTTAATTAAAGCTAAATCGCGGGGCGCGGATGTTCGGATTATTTATTCTGTGGGTGATGCGCTAAAAATTGCGCAAAATAATCCGGAGAAGATAATTGTCTTTTTTGCCATCGGTTTTGAAACTACTACGCCACCAACGGCACATGCTCTATTGGAAGCTAAGCGTTTGGGATTAACTAATTTTAAGGTTTTCTGTAACCATGTTTTAACTCCGGTTGCTATGGCTGCAATTTTGCATACTGATGAAGTTGAAATTGATGGATTTATTGGTCCATCCCATGTCAGTATCGTGATTGGTTCGGATGCCTATAAAAAAGTTTCGGATGATTATCAAAAACCAATTGTAATTGCTGGGTTTGAGCCTTTGGATGTTCTTCAATCAATTTTGTATCTGATTGAATTAATTAATAATAAGAAAGTTACAATTATCAATCAGTATTCACGCGCTGTTTCGACTGCAGGTAATACCAATGCGCAGCAGATGATAGCGGAAGTCCTTGAAATACGTGATGAATTTAGCTGGCGGGGCTTAGGTGCTATTCCACATAGTGGCTTGAAAATTAAGGCTGCATATCAGGATTATGATGCTGAGGTTTATTTTAATATTCCACTGTTTAATAGTGATGATGTGAAAGCCTGTGAATGTCCGCAGATTTTACGAGGCCTTAAAGAACCGCGGGAATGTAAGTTATTTGGCAAAGCATGTACGCCAGAGCATCCGATGGGAGCTTGTATGGTATCCAGCGAAGGTGCATGTGCCGCCAGCTATCAATATACAGTCTAACTGCTGAGACTATGAAGCAATAGCGTCGTTATAAGGCTCCTTATGTACGTCTCACTATGTACACTTCGTCGCCTTACGCCTAGCTATTACATCATATTCTAGCAGTAATTTAAGTTAAAGAAGAAGATAAAATGAAATTAAATTTTAAAGAAAATATTGATTTAACCATTGGAGCGGGTGGGCGGGCGATGTATCAGCTGTTAAACCAGCTAATCCTCAAAGAATTTGATAATGAATTTTTAGCGCAGCAATCAGACCAGGCAATTTTGCCGGAGATTAAGGGACGCCTAGCATTTTCAACCGATAGTTATGTGGTATCCCCATTGTTTTTCAATGGTGGCGATATTGGTTCAATCGCAATTAATGGTACGGTTAATGATTTGGCGGTATCTGGAGCAAAACCACTATATATCTCAGTCGGTTTTATTATTGAAGAAGGGTTTCCGCTGAGCGATTTGCGAACAGTCGTTCAATCAATGGCAAAAGCTGCCCGCGAGGCAAATGTGCTGATTGTCACAGGGGATACTAAAGTTGTTGAAAAAGGCAAAGGTGATGGTTTGTTTATCAATACCAGCGGAGTTGGGGTAATTAATGATGCGATTAAAATCGTAGCGAACTTTAAAGTGGGCGATAAAATTATTATTAATGGCTCGATTGCCGATCATGGGATGGCAATTATGTCACGTCGGCAGGGCTTGGACTTTGCCAGCGATATTGCCTCAGATTGTGCCGCATTGAATGGCTTAATTGCGGAGGTTGTTGCACTTAACCCTGCGATTCGCTGCATGCGTGATCCAACCCGTGGAGGTTTATCTGCAACCATTAATGAATGGGCAAGTTTTTATAAACTGGGAATAGATCTTAAAGAAGATCAGATATTAGTACATGAGAATGTCAAAGGAATTTGTGAATTATTAGGACTTGATCCTTTGCATGTCGCAAATGAAGGAAAAGTTTTAATTATGTGTGCAGCAGAAGATGCGGAACGTATAGTTGCCAAAATGCGTGAACATCCCTTGGGTAAAGAAGCATCAATAATTGCTGAAGTGCAAAGCATAAGTGAAAGTTATGTTACAATGACAACGGCTTTTGGTGGGATAAGACGAGTAGATTGGCTTAGTGGTGAGCAGTTACCACGCATCTGTTAAAACTATAAAACTATTATAGTGGAAGTGTGCCATCAATAGCCGGGTTTAGTTGTTCATAATCTATGTCAAAACCTTATTTATAAAGGCTTTTTACTTATACCTTATTCATGCTTGGAGAATAAAATATGTCAGCAATGCAAAATAAATTAAGTAATTTTTTCTATATCGTATTAGGACTTCCATCAACTGCGATGGGGTTTGCGCTGTGTATTCAAATATCTGCTCTTAGTTGGATTTTAAGTACTAAATACGGGCTAAAAATTGATGAAATTGGTTTAGTCTGGGCGGCAGGACCTATTGCCGGGATATTAGGGCAGGTAATTATTGGTCTGATTAGTGATAATGTTTGGTTGTGGAGTGGACGTCGTCGCCCGTTTATTATAATCGGTGGAGTATTATGTTCATTAATGTTGTTGGCGTTACCTAATTTAGATGTTATTGCTGCAGCACTAGGTTTACATAATATTTTGGTGGTGGCAATCGCTGTTGCATTATTACTTGATCTTTCTATTAATGTAAGTTTTAACCCAACGCGTTCAATTATTGCAGATGTTACACCCGAGGGGAATGAGCGTACTCGAGGATATACATGGATGCAAACAATTTCAGGCTTTTTTGGAGTTGGTGCGTATGTAATTGGAGCATTTTTGGATAACTATATACTAATTTATGTTGGCGTGGTGTTGGTGTTCTTACTTTCAACGATTCCGGTATTTTTTGTTACTGAACCCCGTGAATTAAAGCAAAATTTGCTAGCAATTGCTAAAACCAAATCAGATGTATCATTTAAAAAAGTATTGATGGATATTCAACCGTTGTGGGGGTTCTTACTCTACGGCGCATATGCAATTGTCGAGCGTTTAAGTGGCGCAGAAAGTCATACCTATTATGTTGAGTTTGTCTGTTTATTAATTACTTTATTTTTCATTTGCCAAACTTTGCTACAAAAAGAGGATGGTAAGTCAAAAGAAGAAGCAGGGATTTTGGGGTTTAAAAAAATTCTTGCGGCTCACTCATTTACCTGGATTGGCATTCAAACGATGTTTGTCTATATGTTTGCATATGTTCAATATAAAATGCCAGATCTAAGTGCACTTAAAATGGGGCAGGTTGTATCAATATCTTTCTTGATATTAAATATTACTGGAGCCGTGTTACCTGTTGCAATTTTAGAGCCTGTAACCAGAAAAATTGGTAGCACTAAAACTCATGCGATTTGTATAGCTTCAATGGCACTTGCTTATTTGGGAATGTTGTTTATTAGTGCTAGCCCATTTATGGTTTATGCTCTAATGGCATTTATTGGAATTGGATGGGCAGCAACAATTAGTTTACCTTTTGCAATTATGACGCAAAAAGTTGGTAATTCAAAAATTGGTTTGTATATGGGATTATTTAATTTGTCGGTAGTTTTGCCACAATTAGTTGCAAGTCTTGGTGTTGGTCATGCCATCAGTATCGTCGAGAACAAAAACTTAATTTTTATGATTTGTGCATTAACTCTGGCAATTTCTTCTCTTCTTTGGTTTACCATCAAAGATAGCAGTAATCCAAAAAAAACTCTAATATAAATCAGTCGTGAAATAAAAACCAATGATAAAGGAAAAGTTTTAATTATGTGTGCAGCAGAAGATGCGGAACGTATAATTAGCAATATGCGTGAATATCTCTTGGGTAAAGAAGCATCAATAATTGCTGAAGTGCAAAGTCTCGATGAGAGCTGCTGCATATTTTCACCGTTTTATGTAATCTGGTAATGTGTTAATTTTTATATAAGGGAAATCATATGGCAAAAACCACAACAGCAAAAACAGCAAAGACAGCTAGCGTAAAGGAAACTGTTACTAAAAAACCAGCGCCAGCCAAAAAAATTATTCAAACTAAAACTCCTAAAGCTCAAACTGCTAAGCCAGCTGCTGTCCGTGGTGTTGCATTAGGGGATGTTACACCCAATCAATCAAGCAAAGCGATTGAAGAATTTCAAGTGGCTAAAGCAACGATTGCATCGGATAGCTCACATAAAGAAACTATTTCTGCAATAGCAGCAGCAAATAACAAAGGTGAAGATAAAACAAAATTTGTAGCATCAATCGAATCATTTCTAAATGGTTTATCACCAGATGAAGCGGATGTAGTTCGTCAAGAACTATTGCAAAAAGTAAGTAATAGCAAATCGGAGCGTAAACTACAATCAAATCCGGATGATATTTTAGCTAAAAATTGGCGTGAGGGTGGTTATCCATATCTAAATTTAATGTCGCGTAAAAATTACGAGCGACAAAAGTATCGTCTTCAGGTTGAGTTATTAAAACTACAGGCATGGGTAAAAGAAACTGGTCAAAAAGTAGTTATCTTATTTGAAGGTCGCGATGCTGCTGGTAAGGGTGGTACGATTAAACGGATGATGGAACACTTAAATCCACGTGGTGCACGAGTGGTTGCACTTGAGAAGCCGACAGAAACTGAAAAAGGTCAGTGGTATTTCCAGCGTTATGTCCAAAATTTACCGACAGCTGGTGAAATTGTCCTATTTGATCGTTCATGGTATAATCGTTCTGGTGTTGAACGGGTTATGGGCTTTTGTAGCGATGCAGAATATCAGGAGTTTATTCGTCAGGCTCCCGAATTTGAACGTATGTTAACTCGTAGTGGCATTCATTTGATTAAATTCTGGTTTTCGGTTAGTCAAAAAGAACAACGCCGTCGCTTTAAAGAGCGTAAAGTTCACCCTTTGAAACAATGGAAATTATCTCCAGTCGATGTAGCCTCATTGGATAAATGGGATGATTACACCAAAGCTAAAGAAGCGATGTTTTTTGCAACCGATACTGCTGATGCGCCATGGACAGTGGTTAAATCAGATTGTAAAAAACGTGCAAGGTTGAATGCATTACGTTATTTGCTACATAAACTTAATTACACGGGCAAGGCTATTGATAATATTTCGGCGGTTGATCCGATGATTGTCGGTCGGGCTCAGACCGTTTTTGAGCTTGATGAAGCTTAAAAACTCAGCTAAAATAACCCTGTAAGCAATCATGGGGTTATTTATACAGTTTGTCCTGTTCATTGATTTCTTACTGCATGAGAGTGCCATTTATAATTGGAATAATTTAATTATTATGCAATTTTTGCCACTGGGCAATTTTTTGTTTAATTATAGGCATTTGTGCCATTGCTGCCTTATAACCAATATCAATTGCTTCTTGTTTTTTATCGAAGCTAAAGCTGGACAAATTAGTTATATCTGGATGAATTACGATATCAGCTTGTTTTAATTGTTCAGCTAACAATTTAACGCTTAAAATATTAATGGTCTGATCAAAGTTGGATAAGTATCCACTACGTCCTTGTTCTGGCTTCGCACTAATATCAACCGCGATTATAAAGTTAGCGCCTTCTTTTTTGGCATAACTTACTGGAACCGGTGCAGATAAACCACCATCAACATAGCGGTGATTATTCATTTGTACTGGCATAAATACATTGGGTATAGAACATGAAGCGCGTACTGCAGCACCGGTATCTCCATTGTTAAAGCCAATACTTTGACCGCTATCGAGATCAGTCGCTACTGCGGTAAATTTTGTTTTTAATTTTTGCAGCGGAGTATTCTTTACTCGGGCATCAACAAATTGCTGTAAACGTGTTCCTTTGATAACACCATTACGGCTAAAAGTAAAATCTGCTAAATTCAACTCATCCATCTGATAAGAGATCTTTTGGAGCTGCAAAGGTGTATAACCATAAGCATAGAGACTGCCAACCAATGATCCGGCAGATGTTCCAGTAATAATTTGTGCTTTGATGTGATTTTCTTCGAGTGCTTTAATTACGCCAATATGTGCAAATCCTTTGGCAGCGCCGCCACCTAAAGCAAGTCCAATGACTAGCGGTTCTGGGGCTTTCTTTATTATAATTGGTGCTGCTACTACAGATTCAGCTTCGGCAAAGCTTTCGCTATTATTTGCAAGCGTAGCAATAATATCCTGTTCTGTAGCTGATTCTGTGGTGTCTTCTGCATAAACTAAACCAGATGATAAACCTATCATTATACTCAAACTGATTTGATATACTGGTAGGCAGCAAGCGACGAAGCTTATAGCTAATAAGCGAGAACCTCTACAACGACCCAGATTGATGAATCTGATTGAGTATAACAAAATTATTTTTAAACGCGACATAGATTCCTACTTTTATTTAAGATTGACATTGTGGGCAATAAAAACTATTACGTTGCCCAAGTCTTATTTCCCTAATTATGCTACTGCAAATACGGCAAGTTTTTTTGGCTTTCCCGTAAACATTATGGCTTTGTTGAAAATAGCCTAGTTCACCGTGTGCATTTTTGTAATCACGCAGCGAACTACCTCCTGCTGCAATTGCTTCATGTAATACTTTTTGAATGTTTTGCACTAAAATCTGACATTCTTTTAAGTTTATATCAAGTCCATTACGCAATGGGCTAATCTTACTTAAAAACAATGACTCACAGGCATAAATATTTCCCACGCCGACCACAATCGCATTATCCATGATTAATTGCTTAATTGGTGTTTTGCGAGTTTTGATTTTTTGATATAAATAATCAGGCGTAAAATTCTGCTCAAGTGGCTCCGGACCAAGTTTACCCAGAATTGAACTATTTTCTAATTCGGTAATATATACCACACAGCCAAAACGCCGTGGATCATTATACCGCAGTATAAGATTATCACAAACGATATCTACATGGTCATGCTTTTGTAGCGGAACATTTTGTTTTAATAAAGTTATTCTTCCCGACATTCCAAGGTGAATAAGCAAATACCCGCGTTCTAAATGAATAATGACATATTTTGCGCGACGACTAACTTTAAGAATTTTGCTGCCAGCTTCTTGGTTGAGTTTTGTCGTATCTAATGGATAACGTAAACGCGGAAAACGAGTAATTACAACTTTGAGCGTGGTACCACATAACTCTTGGAGTCCATTTTTAACCGTCTCAACTTCAGGTAATTCTGGCATAAAAAAAAGTCCTCTATATTAAAAAATGGTAAAATCTCACGGTTGTACATTAATTGCTGATCGCAGTACAATTGATTAGCTTACGATATTATAAGAAATAATGAGGGTTAGGAATGAAAAAATTAATTAGTATATTTATTGCCGCAGGTATTATAAGTGCGTGTTCTAGTTCAACACCACCTTACTCACAACAGCAGTTCGCTACTGAAAACTACCAGGAAAATGTCATGAATGCGATAGAGTATGCTGATAATTTTGTTGATTTTGATCAAAATAAACTTCCTAAAGCATCGTTAGAAGCAGATGATTTGGCTACGTTGTTAAAAGCTGATCTGGCGTTTAATCAAGGAAATTACGCAGTTGCTGCTGAAGGCTATTATCTGTTATCCAATAAATATAATGATCCGCGAATTATTTATAAAGCGATTGTCTCTTATGAGCACAGCAGTAATTCTCAACAGTCACTTGATCGCTTAAGTGAATTAGTCAACCGTTTGGTTAAGGTTGCACCTGATTCAAATGTTGCTCATTTATTTGGCATTCGTATTGCATTAGAACAAAATAATCTTGATTTAGCTAAGAGCGATCTAAAAAAAGTAATCAAAGTTGATCCAACAAAAACCCGTTCTGTGTTATTATTCTTATCAACAATAATTAGTAACAATGTTAATCCTGAAACCGAGGATAGTTTGGTTAAATTCGCTAAATATGTAGCGAATAAATACTCAGCGTATCCTGAGGCTAATTTATTTGCTCTAGTGGCATATAGCATTACAGAGCAGGGACCTGAGTTATTAGCAACATTGACCAAAACTAATCGGGAATATCCAAATTGGGAGGTGCCGGTTTTTTGGTCTGCAGGAATTTTAGCTAAAGAGAACAATTTTCCATTACTGCTAACGATGATGCAGCATGAAATAGCAACTTTAGCAAAACCATCGCCAACCTTAGTTAATCTTTATATTGCAACACTGATTCGCACCGGAAATTTAGATGCTGCTAATCAATATATTGAGTCGGCGCAAAAATTAACTCCAACTAATGGTAATTTATTGGTTGATTCTGCAATAGTTAATTTTAAATTAGCTAAGACTTCTCGTGCAATCGATGCACTACAAACGGCTTTAAGTAATAATTACAGTTTGGATGGCACCGTTAACCTAGCTTTAGGAAGCTTGTATGATAGCCAATCACAAAGTGAAAGTGCGATTAGCAATTATCATGCTGCAGCGAGTACCAACCCAATTTTAGAACCAGCGGCAAATGTTGGAATGTTACGCTCTTATATCAGACAGGGTAATTATTCAGCGGCTAATAGTTTTATTGATACTATGTCCAAAGCAGGTAAACTCAATGCCCACGATAGCGCTATATTAAAATTATCTATTTATACCGAATTAGGCAATTATAACGAAGCATATAAAATTGCAGCTAAAGATATTAAACGTTATAGTAATGATAAGACTTTTGTTTATTATTATGCGTCATTATCGGCAATGACTAATCGTAATGAACAAGCAATTATTTGGTATAACAAATATATTAAATTAAATCCAAGTGATCCAGTTGGCTATAATGATTTAGGGTTTTTGTTTGCGGATAAAACTACAAATTATGTGAAAGCTTACGCTCTAGCAGAAAAAGCTTATAAAATGTCACCGAATGATCCTGCTGTTTTAGATACTATTGGCTGGGCTTCGTTTAAATTAGGTGAGTATGCACCAGCCGAAAATTATTTGAGCCGCGCATATAAAGCTACGCAAGATCGTGATACAGCTCTTCATTTACGTCAGGTTTATTTAGCCGAAGGTAAGAAAGACTTAGCCGACAAGGTTATTGTAGTATCTCCTGAGGTGCAGCAAATGCAATTACAAAAATCCTTAACTGAGCAATCAATGCTAATCTTAATGTATTATCAGTTTGGTTTGGATTTTTCTAAGCAATGAAAAAAATTCCATTAATTATATTTATCTCAATAGGACTAAATTCATGCGCTAGCTGGTATGATGTCAAAGTTGATCAACCAGCAGCATATCATGAACCAACTCAAATTGATAACAACTATAATATTGACGGGCGCTTTACAATTAGTACTACCTCCAAAGATTATTATGGTAATTTTAACTGGCAGCATGAATCAGCTAATGATGTCTTAGCTTTTATGTCTCCTCTGGGTAACACGGTTGCTAAAATAGTTGTTGAAAGTGGCGTTGCTACTTTGACTACCGAGGATAACGAATCCTATAGTGGTTCTGATTTAGAGCAAATGATGAACAAGCAGCTTGGCTTTAGTTTGCCACTAGAGTATCTTCATTATTGGATTCAGGGTATTCCATTACCGAATTATCCGGTTAGTGATCGTTTAAACTCTGGTTTTGAACAGTTAGACTGGAAAATTGAATACCTCCGCTGGCAGGATAATAATCATCCGCAAATTGTTCAGGTTAGTAAACCTGATTTACGTATTAAATTACTAATTAATTGGTAGGGGATATACCTACCCATAATTTTATAAAAGAATTTTAGACAATGAATCATCAACAAATTGATTTTGATCGTGAGTTAATTGAACGTTGCCAAACCAATGCACCGCGTTATACTTCATACCCAACGGCTGATCGCTTTAGCTTAGATTTTGGTATTACTGAGCAGCTTAGTCAAATTAAAAAAATTTTTACTCCGGAGTTTGATCAGGCTGTTTCGCTTTATATTCATATACCATTTTGTAATACCTTATGTTTGTATTGTGGTTGTAATAAGATTATTACCAATAATCGGAATAAAATTACCGAATATCTTGAGTATTTAGCAAAAGAATTTGCCCTTTACCATCAGTTAATTGGCAAAAAGCTGCCAGTGGTACAGCTGCATTTTGGTGGTGGCTCACCATCTTGGTTATCAATCGACGAAGTTCATCAGGTTATGGAGTTAGTCAGACAATATTTTGATTTAAACAATGCTGCAGAAATTGCGATGGAACTTGATCCGCGTCATGTTACGGATGAGTTTATCGAAGCGCTACATAATGAAGGATTTAATCGGGTATCATTAGGTGTACAAGACTTTGATCCGGATGTACAAAAAGCGGTTAACCGGATTCAACCACTGGCGGATACTAAGCGCGTATTAGATAAGGCTGCAGAGTTAGGGTTTAGCTCAACAAGTATTGATTTGATTTATGGACTACCACTGCAAAATTTGCAAAGCTATGCCAAAACGATTGATATAGTAATTAATCAGCTAAAGCCAGCACGGATTGCTTTGTTTAATTATGCCCATTTACCACATGTTTTTATGCCGCAAACCAGAATTAATGAAGCTGATTTACCGAGCGCCACCGAGAAATTAAACATTTTGCAAATGTGCGTGGAGCGCTTGGCAGATGCGGGCTATGTATTCATTGGTATGGATCATTTTGCGCGCCCAGAAGATGAGTTGGCAATCGCACTGAATAATGGTACGCTGCAACGTAATTTTCAGGGCTATTCAACTTTTGCTGATACTCATATGTTGGCTTTTGGTGTTTCATCAATCGGTTTTGTTGGCAATAGCTATTATCAAAGTGCAAAAGATCTTGATAGCTATTATAACTTTATCAATAATAATCAACTCCCGATTTTGCGTGGGATGATGCTTGATCAAGATGATATAATTCGTCGCGATATAATTCAGCAGATTATGTGTCAGTTTAAATTGGACTTTAATCAAGTAGCCAGTAAATACCAACTCAATTTTCCTGAGTATTTTGCGACTGAATTAGCTGATTTACCTGCACTTGTTGAATTGGGGTTAATCACTCTTAATGCAACTAATCTGGAAGTTAGTAGCAAAGGGCGTTTTTTAATTAGAAATGTAGCTGTGATTTTTGATAAATATTTGCGCCAAAGGCAAGATAGTAAACGCTATTCTAAAGTTATTTAGTTTTTGTACTAAACGTTAATAACTACAAATCCGGTATTATGCTTAACTAGGGGAGTATCAATTCCAGTAAATCATATCCAACAGGAAATTATGGTTTAGGTTGTAGCGATTACGCTAAATTAGACGGCGCGTGATAAAACGTGCCTTTTTCATCTCTAACATAGCTATGGTTTGCTATAATACATTACTTAAACACTCAACTATTATAAAGTCTAATCTAATATGAGAATTAACCTTAATCCACGATTTTCCAAGCTTGATGAGAGTTTTTTTAGTTATGTACAACCAACGCCATTGCTTACAAATCCACACCTACTACATGTTAATTCGCAATTATTAAATGATCTTGAATTGGGTTTTTCCTCCACGGAATTAGAGAATATCCTGAGTGCTAAGGAAACAATTGCAGGCTATCAAGCATTAGCTAGTGTATACATGGGGCATCAATTTGGCGTTCCTGTGCCGCGCTTGGGTGATGGTCGAGCAATATTAATCGCGGAGCATCAAACCAGCAGTAAAGGAAACTGGGAGCTACAATTAAAAGGTGCAGGTCAAACAGCATATTCGCGGAAGGGAGATGGTCGGGCAGTATTACGCTCTTCTATTCGTGAGTATCTGGCATCACATGCGATGAGTAAATTAGGCATACCTACTACCTTGGCTGGAGCAATTTTGCATAGTCACGATCCCATTTTTCGCGAAGAAGTTGAAACCGCTGCGGTAGTTTTGCGTATAGCGCCTAGTTTTATCCGCTTTGGACATTTTGAGTATTTTGCTCGTCAAAAGCAAGCAAATCAATTAGAAACTTTAATACAGTTTGTCTGCAAAAATTATTTCCCAGAGATAAATTTATCTGATTCAAACTATATTGTTCTCTTTCTGGAAGAAGCTGTCAAGCGAACCGCTGAAATGATTGCTTATTGGCAAAGCGTTGGTTTTGTACATGGGGTAATGAATAGTGATAATATGTCAATTTT
Source organism: Burkholderiales bacterium (assembly GCA_019748155.1). GTDB lineage: Bacteria > Pseudomonadota > Gammaproteobacteria > Burkholderiales > UBA11063 > Aquella. The sequence goes on from JAIEPY010000117.1 coordinate 20,616, forward strand.
AGGGTTAACGATTGATTATGGTCCATTTTCATTTATGGATAAATTTAATCCTGAGCAAATTTTTAATCATTCCGATAGTGAAGGGCGTTATACCTATGCCAAACAACCATATATTGGCTGGTGGAATTTATATCGTTTAGCCGAAGCACTAAGTTCCATATATGCAGAAACTGATAATCTCGAGCAAGCACTTAGCAAATACTCTGATTTTTATAATCAGAAATATACCTCATTAATGGCAGCAAAACTTGGGCTAAGTGAGTTTAGAGAGGAAGATGGAAAACTTTTAGACGAGTTATTGCAAATTATGCAGCAAGAACAGATTGACTGGAGTTATTTTTGGCGGCAGCTTAGCTATGGTCTAACTGGGCAGCAGCAATTGCAACAAGATTATCCATCATTGGCTTTGGCAAATTGGTGTCGCCGCTTAGAGAAACGTTATCAGCAACAAGCATTAACTCCTGAGGTACGACAAAAGCTTATGCTGGATAGCAATCCAGCTTTAATTTTACGTAATCATTTGCTGCAAATAGGAATTGAGCGTGCTAAAATCGGTGATTACAGCGAAATTAGTCGTTTGTTTGATGCGCTTAGCGATCCATTTGCAGAGTCTGATGTTTATCGGAAATACTATCAGGCAGTACCACGTGATGTTGCAGAAATTATTTTAAGCTGCTCTTCTTAGCAACTAAAATATCTAATAGAGGAAAAATAATTATGTTCAAAACTTCAAGTTTAACGCCACTACAACACGCAATTCTTATCAATAAATCAACAGAACATCCATTCAGTGGTGAATACACAGATAATGAGCAAATGGGAACTTATTTATGCCGTAATTGTGGCTTAGCATTATTCCGTGCCAGCAGTAAATTTCATTCTGCTTGTGGTTGGCCTAGTTTTGATGGTGAAATTGATGGGGCTGTAAAATCACTACCTGATGCCGATGGTAGAAGAACTGAGATTATCTGCTCACGCTGTGCTGGGCATTTGGGGCATGTATTTCATGGTGAACAATTCACCGCCAAAAATACTCGTCATTGCGTTAATTCGGCGTCATTAGATTTTGTTACTAATACTCAGGTTGTTGATAGTGAGGAAATTATTTTAGCTGCCGGATGCTTTTGGGGCGTAGAGTATTATTTACAGAAATTACCAGGAGTTTTGTTAACTCAGGTTGGTTATTGTGGTGGGCATAAATTAAATCCGACTTATCAGGAAGTGTGCACTAAAACCACCGGACATTTAGAAGTAGTACGTGTAATATTTGATCCGACACGAATAAACCTTGAGCAAATTCTTAAATGCTTCTTTGAAATTCACGATCCAGAGCAACAGGATGGTCAAGGTCCGGATATTGGCAATCAATATTTAAGCGCTATTTTTTATTACAACGAGGAGCAGAAAGCTGTCGCGGAAACACTTATCGCTGAACTCATTAAACTTGGCTATCAGCCTGCAACTAAACTATTAGCTATGGCTCCATTTTGGATTGGTGAAGAATATCATCGTGATTATTACGATAATAAGGGGACTTTGCCATATTGCCATGGTCATACGAAACGCTTCTAATAATTGGATTATATCATTTGGGAGCGTCAACTGAGCGAGCGCCATGGAATTGATGTATCACGGCAAACCATGGCACGCTGGTTAATTGTGTTAACTGAACCACTGCGACCAATTTTTAATCCAACCTATACTCAACTAAAAAAGACCGCTTAAAAAGCGGACAAGCAATATGCAATTTAGATCTAATATCAATATAATCGCTAAAATAGCTATCTACGGAAATGCTCTATTTAATACCACATGTAGTTGCACTAGTAGGATTAGCGATCCAGCCTTTAAAACAATCTCCATTCATATCTAGAGTTAAAGGCGCAGCTAAGTCATAACGGCGTTCAGTAATCTTATTTTGCTGATTTGTCCAAAAACTGTTTAGGTTATTCGTAATAAATCGAACTAAATAAGCATTTTCACCATTTGGAGCAATACTTGGTGGATAAAATCCTTCTTCAGGAATAAGTGAATATAACGCACTTTGTCCAATGTCACCATGTTTACCATTGACATAATTTGCAACTAATGTATAAGCTTGTGAGTACTTGGCGATATCATACCAAATATACATACCACGGTTACTTGCCTCAGGAACAAGTCCTTTAGGAATATCTACGTTGCCGCCATAAGTTTTTTGGTTATAGGCAACAGGAATAGCAATGATGTCAGCACGTTTTAACTCATAAATCTCAGTTAATTCTGGGATACGTGTTTCATCATTTAGCATAACAGCTATTTTTCCAAGCGACGTCTTAAACATTGGTAAATCATTACCAGCGGAAGCCCATGTTTGTTCAGAATCATTGAGATGTGATTTACGATATATTCCAACTTGTTTACCATTATAATCAAATATGATAGCAGTTTCGTAATATTTACTCATATATTCTTCTGGCATGCTGAATACCAAGAATGAATGATATTGTTGTGCTAATTTTGCAGCAAGCTGATAGCTTTGTCCATTAAGTTTTTCAGCATATCTAGCAACATTTTCTTTAGTAATATCGATATTTCCAATAAATGAATTATATGGCAGTACCGCAAGGTTGAACAGTTGTGGCTGTTTTGCAATTAATTCATTAATTTTTTTATAGTTCTCTTGAACTTCACCAGTTTTAGGAGTGTACTGTACTAATAATGCAGAAATCTGAGATTGTTTTTGATCAGTATAATCAACGTTTTGTACATGGTGAAGATTATATTCTTTGTAGAGCTCTGGTCGACGATGTTTTAACCAGAATTCACGCTGTGGATTTGCTTTACTAGTATCCAATGTAGCATAAATAATATTATTTGCATAGTTTCCTTCATTCGCCCAGGTTGAAGTAGGTAACGATTTCAGTGTTTTACCATTACTGTTCCAAATTGAGCTTGCTCCAGGAAATTGAGATATAACGTTAAATTGTGGAAGAGCTAATTCACCAGTAAAATCCGCAGCAATTACATTCATACCAACCCAACCAGGTAAAGTAGCCATGCCTCCAAGTGTAGTATGGTTGCCATTACTATCTTGTTCATAGCGCAAAATTTTTGCGGCGGCAAGTGGATAGGCAATAATATCTGCACCACGTAAAGCAGGTAATAGTAATGATTGCATTTGCGAATCATCGTAACAAATTAACAATGATATTTTACCAATTTCAGTATCAAAAACAGGAATTCCTAAGTCTCCAGCCGTTTTATCTCGCGAATCATATTGCAGAATTATACATGAGACCAGTTTTTTGGTCTTTTTCTTGCAAACCTGATACAATATAAACATGATATTGCTGAGCTACAGTAGTTAATGCCGCAGTTAATTTACCTGGTATGCTATCTGGTTCGGCCAGAGCGTTACTCGCCTCTTCTGGGAACACAATTAATTTAGCGCCATGTTTAGCTGCAACATTGGCATCTCTAACGATTGCCGCGATATTACTTTCTTGTTGATTACTCTGCGATACAAATGTAACGGCTGCAACTTTTACCTCTGCGGCATTAGCACTGGTGAATGCTGCAGCATATAATAAAATAGGTAATATTTTCTTCATAAAATTATTCCTTAAAAATTATTAAATTTAAATAAACTTAGTTAAATGTATTGCTTTACTCAAAGAGTATTCTTTTACGGACAATCTATAAAAAGCGTTGGAATATTGAGTTGACGTTCGGCAAATTTAAAACTCTTGGTTTTAACCTTGAGTCAATCCACATCACTAATCCACGATTGTCCGCAATTATGTTACTAATCGCTATCGCAGACACTGCTTGCTGCATGATTGGCGAGTTTTTCAATAGTCACATCAAGCCCATTGTCTAAATCATTAATCAATAACGATGGAACTACCAAAGAGCAGCGTTTTCAATATAGTAAATTCAAAGTCGGTTTTGACTTGTTAAAGAACTTTATTAATAATCGGTTATTCGCTGGAGCAACTGCCGCGCAGTTGCTCACACAAATCTCGACAAAGGCATGGAGAAGCACTAAAAAACCTGTCAAGCTATTTTTCAACTTTTTTAATATATTTTACTGGGCGAGCAGTTACAATACATTAATATTACGCCTTGCTGAAATTCTCAAAAAATCCTGCATATTTTACTTCACTAATGAAGCGGTAATATCATTAACTGGGTATTGGATTTTTTCCAATGGTAATGCAAACCCTTTGGAGTGTTTATCCAATTTATTAATGTCAATTTTAACAAAAGTACCACGATGATCGTAGTCGCTGAAATACCACAAATTATTGCTTAAATCTTTGATAGCAACCCATTGAGTGGTGTCGGAGTATATTGTACCATCCGCATCTTTTGATGATACCGCACCTTTAGGAATATCAACGGTATCTAAAATGTGGGTGGTTAATGATATAGCCTCTTGTTCATTCGCGGGTTTATCCGAATAATTCTTCAGGAAAATTGCTCTAACGAACCTTGACGGTGACATATAATCACCCGGCAAGCCAATCCCACCGCCGCCTTGACTTACATTGGTAATATCACCAAGGGTAGTAATTGCGCGCTCTCCAACTGCTTCATTCGTTAGATTGATGTAATTTCTTATATTAGTTAACTGCCAATCATAAGTCGGTGAATTGGTTAGTACACCAGGGGTTTTGTCATAAATCTTCATTTGCCCACCAACAAACTCAATAACGATATCTGCACCTGTTTTATCGCTAATCATAAAGTGCATCGTTGCTTGTGCTGGCGAGCTGGTTAGATTTGGTAACCATACTTTATATTGTGGTAAATTGGCTTTTGCTTCGGCTACTGAACCATAATTACTGAGGAGAAAACGGGTGAATTCTATGACAGAAACATAATGTTTATCACTTTTACTCACGGTTTGATATTGAGAAAACTCTGGGAAGAAATTACCGCTAACAGCTACTCCTGCAGAATTTTGTCCTTCCACTAATGCATCTGTAGTTAATTGCGAACCAATTGCCAAAACTGCATATTTGCTATTCATTTTAACTTTGGGATTAGTATTGGAATCAGGTGCAGAAAGATAATAGGTAGAGTTTTTAGGGTAGAATAACATTATCCACTTCATATTATACGCCCATTCCATAGTGCGTCCGGCAATTACCGTGCCATCTTTTGCCTGAATATTGATTGCAGTACACGCCATTGAAGTTTGAATAGATGTAATTCCTGCTAGTGCTAAAATTAATTTTCTCATTTTCTTTTTCTCAATTTTATAATATTAATTTGTTCTTAAACTTAATAAAATATTATCTAAGCTTTGCAAGTGCGCATAAATAACTTTGCGATACCTACAAGCTACAAGCTAATTGTCCGCCATTATTAGCACACGTCCAATACGACGTATTATAATACGATCCGAAAGAATAGGATGTCTCACTGCTATAAGGAGGTCCATCTTTTGGCGTACATGCCGCATATAAAACATACCCACCCTCAGTCCATGTCATATTAGAATCCTTGCAAGATTGAGTCCAGCTACCACCAGGCAAACCACCAGGTGTATAATTCTGAATATTACAGCTTAAACCGCCTGAATTGTAAGAGCAAGAATAGTATTGACTGGTATTTGTAATTAAACTCATATCTAAACTTACTTGGCTAGGATTGAATTGATTAGTATCTGAATTATAACAATCAGCATTGAGTGTAAGTGTATTTCCTTTCATTGATGGAAATATATTCCTACAGCTTTGCACATAATCACCACCAGGAATCGGGGTCGCATACATCTCATTTGCATTATTTCCATTGTTATAAACCGCCAAATTAGCTTGAGGTGTATTTAGACAAGACAGACCGAGCCCAGTTAAACCATTATTTGAAGTTTGAGTAATGAGTGTATCTTGGCTAAATATAATGCCTTGCGCACCTGAAGGTTGAACAAACCATTGGCTATTAACCATACCTATGGCAAAATTTGTAATACAAAAATTCTCTCCAAGATTATTAAGTGAGGGAGTTAAATTAAATTGAAACGTCCAATCTCCATACATTATAAACCAACCAGTTGTCCAACTTTGGATTGTACTATTAGCATATGGTCCATTTACACCTGCTGGAGCTCCTGGACTGCCAATACAATTATTATCTTGCGGCCAACAAGGAATCTGATCGGCATGAACACTAACATTCCAATATCCATCACTTGAACTAGATGACGGAGTGTAAACACCATAATAACCAGAAGCCCCAGTTGAATACAGACCAGCGTTATTAATTGATAAATTTGTTATAATTGGCATGCCAGGTGCCGAATCAAACCAAAAGTTATTAACTATAGATAGGTTATTACCCCCACTAACACAAGCGGTTAAGATAAAACAACATAAAGCTAGCAATATATTCTTCCGACAAAAACCATGGGAAATATAATTCATTTTACTAAATCCTATTAAGTAATTAAGTTCAAACAATCTCTTCAGAGATTACCGTACGCATTGTGAATAAATCGTCCTTCTACCATCTGTTTGCCATCTGCCTATCTTAGCCAAATCAAAATTAAACTTGCTTGAGGCAGCATCAATACTTTAGCTTAAATTATTTCTATAGTAGTGAATCACATTATACTGTGTGTGAACCCTCATTTTTTTATGCTTGAGTTATTAATTATGAGAGTTCATTCATAATTATTGATACTGGATATTCAATAACCATCCATTGGTTATGGGAACAACCATCACAAATGAAGGATAAGATCCAAGCTGTAAATCACTAAACTGCTCTTCTAAGTTAACAAATATATTACCAATTCCAGGTATTGGGCAGAGCATTGAAGTATTGCTAGTGGATCCACCACCACCTGGTGTATAACTACAAATATTTAAATTTGTTCCACTAGAAAATAATTGATTCATAGTTATACCACCAAATAATTGCACGGCTGTAGAATATGAATCAAATAAATCAACCTGACTCCCATTCCATGAGCAATATGTAACATAGCTTATTGGGTAAGTATAACTTATTCCGCCAGATTCAAGAATCGTGTAAATAGTACCACTTACATTATAACGAGCATCACGATGACATATTTGTGGCATTTGAATAGCTGACAAAGTCCCATTTGCAACTGCATCACTTTGTGGAACTGGTGGTGTAAATTCCTGAGTAGCACCTTGGGAGTATATCGCATTATTGTAATTTCCGTAAAAAAATCCAGCATTTGAAACAATTTCTTGCGCACTATTTATTATTGGAGAATCAAAATTAGCACCAACCCCCTGAGTCGTAATAGAAGCAACATCATAATTAGGTAAAGCTAGAGGATTACCGTTATAATTATAAATAGTACTCTTTTGCGTCCAATTATAAATTAAAAAATTAGGTCCAGCTTGTCCCCAGGCAATCACAGTGTTATAATCAAAATTATACATGTTATTACTTTGCAAGCTATTTGATAATAAAGTCTGTTCTACTTTTATAGGTGAAGTCTGTGATGATTCTCCGACATTTAACCAGTTACTACAAGTTTCAACATTACTGTACTTCTTGCCTGTAGATGAAGCACCCTGCCAAACTGTTGCATAACCTGCACTCAGACTCTCACAGGCAGTATCTGTCCAAATCTTATTATTGGTTACAGAAGGTTGACTATTAATGGATATCCTGACCCACAAGCACTTAGAACACAACCAGCTCCAACTAAAACTAATACAGCTATTAGATTTTTCTTTGTTAGTACTTTCATTTTAATACTCCTATTAAATTTGCTAAAATTTTTTTATATTTCTTTAATCTACATCACGGTCAAGCTATTTTTAAACTAAATAAACAGACTAATATAAGTAACATTTTCAGAAAATAAAAATATACATTCCCCAATTAACAAATTAAGTGCACCACCTGCCATGGGTTACGTAGTTAAACATAGCTTCAGCTGGGGTTAAAAATCCAAGAGCTTTTCTTGGTCGATTATTCAAATTATTTTCTACGTCGGCGACTTTTTTGTCGCTGACGTCTCTGAAATCAGTTTTCTTGGGGTAGAAATCTCTGATTAATCCATTCTGATGTTCGTTAAGCCCTCGTTCCCATGAGCTATAAGGCTTGGCAAAATATACTTGTGCTCCAGTGATTTTCTCTAACTGTTCATGATATGCAAACTCAGTCCCATTATCAGGTGTTATGGTTTTAAACGGCAACAATGTAAATGCAACTACTTTTTCGATTTCAGCCACTACTGTAGCCGCTTCCTTATTTGGAATTTTTCTAATAATCTCAAATTTGGTTGCTTTGTCAGTTAAGGTTAGTAAATAATAGGACTTTTGATCCAATCCAAAAATGGTGTCCATTTCCTTCGTACCTTACACTTAATTCAAGATTAACCATGTAACACACTGATTATTCTTGAATTAACCTCAAATAAATCTT
>JAIEPY010000008.1 GCA_019748155.1 Burkholderiales bacterium
TTACTCTGGGTGCAGGAATTGCTAGCAGTATTAATGTTGGCGATGGTGATGATAATGTAACCATAACTAAAACTCAGGCCAATAATAGTTTTAGCGTTTCTCTCGGCGCAGGCAATGATAGCTTAAAGGTTAATGGTGCTGGTGGCGCAATCAAAGTCAGTAATTCAAGTGGCAATGATATATTTAATCTTGCAAACATTAACGCTCAAATCAGTGCATCAGGCGGGGATAACCTGGTTAATTTGGATAATTCAGGATTAACTGGTGATATCAATAGCATCTCTTTAGCTGCTGGTGATGATCAGCTGACTGTTAATAGTAGCGGGCAAACCACGATTCGCGCAGGTGAAGGAACTAATCAGATTAATCTTAGCGGTGGTGGTAGTTTTAGTGTTTCTGCAGGTAACGGAGACGATCAAGTTAAAATTCTGGGGTTAGCAAATAGTACCCTAAACTTAGCTAATGGCAATAACACTATCCTAGCTCAAGATGGTAATCATAAGATAACAACCGGTAATGGCAATGATAATATCACGCTTGGTACCGGAATTTCTACCATTAGCAGCGGTGATGGCGATGATATGATTGCAGTGAATGGCAATGGTAGCAATACAATCAATGCTGGAAATGGTAATAATCAAATCACGCTCAGTGGTAACAGCAAAGATAATATCACCAGTGGTAGCGGTGATGATGTTATTCTGGCTGGAGCAGGCGATGACATAATTAATGCCGGAGCTGGTAATGATATTATAGTTGGAGGGGCGGGTAATGATGTACTCAATGGCAGCAGTGGTAATGATAGCTATATCTTCAATAAAGGTGATGGAGCTGATATAATACAGGACACCAGTGGCAATGATGTTATGAAGCTTGGTGAGGGAATAAAAAAAGAAGATTTATGGTTTAAGAAAGAAGGTAAAGACTTAAGCATTAATAATCTGACCAATCAAGATAAAATGACAGTTAAAAATTGGTATTCTGGTAGTACAAATAAGATTGAACAAATTGAGCTTGCGGATGGAAAACATATTTCCAATATCTCAATTGACCTATTGGTACAGGCAATGGCAACTTTTGATGTTAAGCCGATGGCAGAGACTAACTTTACTGCAGCGCAAAAAGATATCCTTCAAAATGCTTTGGCAAATACTTGGGTTGATCCAACTAAATGAAGGGTAAAAATTTATGAAAATTAATCAAATTCAAATTGCTAAATTACGTATTCCACTGATACGCCCTTTTATTACGGCGCTACGGCGTACTGAGCATATTGAAGATATCGTGGTGATTCTTTCTACGGATAATGGAATGCTTGGTTATGGCTCAGCTGCGTCAACTCCGGTTATTACTGGTGATTCACAAGAGTCAATTATTGGTGCACTGCAGATATTAGCTACCAAATTACTTGACAAAGATTTAACTAATTTTGAAGAGCTGCTTTTGCTGGTGCAAAATTCTCTGGTAAATAACACTTCGGCTAAAGCAGCTCTGGATATTGCCTTGCATGATTTAATTGCCAAGCAATTGCAAGTTCCACTATATAAATTTTTGGGTGGTGGCAAACCGGAATTAAAAATCTTAACCACGGTTAGTGTCAAAGATGCAACAGAAATGGTTGAAGATGCCAAATTATTTGTTTCGCAAGGTTTTGAAACCTTAAAAATCAAAGTGGGCCTAAATCCTGCCGAAGATATTGCGCGCTTAAAAGCCATTCGTCAAGCAGTTGGTAATTCGATTAATATCTTAAGCGATGCTAATCAGGGATGGGATGCCAAGTCGGCACTACAGATTATTGATTCACTGGCGGCCAATGATTTGGAAATTGCGATGGTTGAACAACCAGTCAAAGCTTGGGACTATGCTAATTTGAAATACGTGCGTGATAATTCGCGGATTCCGATTTATGCCGATGAATCAGCCTTTAATCTGCGTGATGTAACTAAAATTATCAGTGGTGAAATTGCCGATGGGATTAATATTAAACTGATGAAATCGGGTGGTATTTATGCGGCACGTCCGATTTATGATTTGGCAACGGCGCATAATATCCCGTGTATGGCGGGGTGCATGCTTGAGTCACCGATTGGTTTAGCCGCGATGGCAAGCTTTGTAGTTGGACGCAGTAACATCAAGTTTGTTGATCTAGATCCTATAACCATGATTAAACATAATCCGATACAGGGCGGGGTTCGTCTTACTGGTGCAATCTTATCTTTGTCAGAGCTACCGGGGCTAGGAATTACTCATTTAGGTGACTTGGAAGCGGTTATAACGATTGGAGCATAGTATGGATTGGGATTTTTTTGTACAATTATCCAGTTTATTGGTTATCGTGCTTTATACTGTTATGGTATTTCGCAATGTTGATCCTTTGGTGGCAACTGCAATTGGTGTGGTTTTAGGATTTTTGTTTAATTTATCCTCGCCAATTGAAATCGGTAAGGCGATGGAAGCCGCGCTGGGTTCATTTATGGCTTTAGTCGGGCTAATTATTATGCTGGGGCGTGGTTTGGGTGAAATATTGACTGAGACTAAGGTCAGCCACACTATGGTGCATAAGATTGTCTATAGTATTGGGGTTAATACTCAGCGACGGGTTAAAATTGGTATCGTTACTTCTTCAGTGGTAATTGTTGCGGTACTTGGAACTTTAGCTGGTGGTTTGGCGATTTTGGCGCCAATTTTACGTCCGATTGCCGGGAGTGTCAAGCTTTCGCGTCCGAGTATGGCGGTATTGATGCAGGCAGCGGGTGAAGAAGCTTTGATTTTAGGCCCTTTTGCGCCACCAGTAGTCGCCTTATTGGGTGTTACTGGAATTAGTTATGGTTCAATGTTAATATATGCCTCAATTCCGATTGCTTTGGTAACGATTGTTGTTAGTTGGGTGATGGCGTCACGCTTGCAAGTGCAGTATGCGCATGAGACCTTTCCACATGATGAAACGGAGGCGCGTTTTGTGCCAACTAAGCAGCAAAATATGGCAACTATCATTTTTATTTTGGCATTTATTGCCTGTGTTGCCTATGGCTTAATCTTTCAGGCCAAAACATCCTATGTAATTTTTGTTATGCTGTTTTTATCCATCTTGACTGGACTAGTTGGTGGCTTAGAGGTTGCTAAAATATTTCATTTATTACTTGAAGGAATGAAGAAAAACTTCCATTTATTCTTTATTTTCTTTCTGCTGGGTCCGATGTTGGACTTGGTACAAAAGGCTGGAGGCTTTGCAGCATTGATGAAATTATTTGTACCTCTCGAACATTTCGGCGGCAAAATAGTCTTGTCTATCCTGATTGGAATTACCGGAGCTTTTGGGATGCCGGCCGCATCTGCTGCCGTAATTAAGATGCTACATGAAATGTTTTCACCTGTAGCATCGGAAATGAATTTGAGCATTATAACTTTTGCGTTTAGTATGCTGCTGGCTACGCGGATTACTAATTTTGCAATTCCAGGGGCAAATATGTTTGCGGCAATGGGCTTCGCTGAGAGCCAAAATGTAAAAGCAATGATTAAAAATGGTTTGACAGTAACTGCCGTGCAAATATTATTTTTGGTTGTTTATAGTATAATTTGGCACTAATATACTCATCGTCTTTGAATCTTGGGCTTTGTCGTATTTCAAAAAGACTCTTCATCTACTTCTGGGTACACTTCCGTAACACGGGTGTTGGTCTTTTTTACAATACTTCACGTCCAAGAGTCAAATACTGCGAGTATCTCTCTTAGATGGTGTTGATTATGAAAAAAATTGTTATATTATTGGTCTGTGGTATTGCCACGAGCTTTGCCTGCACGACTTTTGCTACTTTTAATGGTGCTGATGACACGCTTTTAATGGCGAAAAATCGTGATAATAATCCTGATCGCCAAGTGATCGAAGTAGTTGCAGAACCCAGTAAACTAAAATACTTAGCGCTTTCACGGCAAGATGTGCCGGATTTCGTCTCGGCTGGAATTAATGAGAAAAATTTAGCGGTGTTTAATGAAGTGACTATTGAATATTCAGCTTTAGCCAAAGGGGGAATTGCCGATGATTTCAGTAAAGATATATTGCAGAATTATGCCAATGCCAAAGATGTGATCCCTGATTTACCTAAATTAATCGCTAAATTTCCAGACCCAGTATTTTATCAGGTTGCTGACGCTAAAAATATCTTATCAATTGAAGTTACACCTAAGCATAAATTTAGCTATAAACTAATCAATCGTGGGGTATATGCCCACACTAATAACTATCAAGATGAAAAGCTAATTAACAATTATCCTTATACCGCGGCTGAAAAAGCACGCTTACTTGGCAGCACTACACGCTTAAACCGTGCACGTTACTTAGTCGCAGGAGAATCTGCAAGCAGCTTACAAGCAATGCAAAATATTGCATTGGACAGATCTGCCGGAACTGATGATAGTATCTTTCGATATGGTAATCTACAAAATTACCGTAGCTCAAAAAGTTTAGCTTTTTTTGCTGTGAAGATTGACAAAAGCGGGCAGAATCCTGCCGAATTTAGTGCTAACTTATACTATTCCGGCGAAAAATATAATTATGTTTTAACTCAGCAGTTTTGGGATAAATATACCCAAGTATACACACTGGTTTCTGCAACAGGAAAATAAGGTAAAAGAAGATGCGTAAAATTTTGATTATCTATACTGGTGGCACGATTGGAATGGACTATACTCCAAACGGTTTACAGCCAGTAGATGGGCTATTTAAGTCCCAGATTGCGACGCTCGATCCGGTTAAAGATGTAGTAGTTGATTTACTCGAATACGAGCAGTTAATTGATTCCTCGGATATTAGAATTGAGCACTGGCAACGAATTATACAGGATATTTCGAATAATTATGATCAGTATAACGGATTTGTGATTATTCATGGAACTGACACTATGGCTTATACTGCTAGTGTATTAGCCTTTGCTTTGCGTGGCTTGGATAAGCCAGTGGTATTGACAGGGTCACAGCTGCCATTGGTGCATCGTAGGAGTGATGGCTGGAGCAATCTGATCGATGCACTCTTTGCGGCGAGTCGTGATGATTTGCATGAGGTTGCGATTGCGTTTAATAATAAACTGCTCCGTGGTTGTCGCGCCCAGAAAGTCAGCACCTATCGTTTCTTTGGCTTTGATTCGGTGGATGAAGAACCTCTAGCAGAATTTGGGATTCAGATTAACTGGTTTAACAAGCGCTGGCTTAAAGCAACGCGCTTTAGTTTTGCCCCTGTGATTCCGCAAAATGCGAAAATTCTTGATCTGAGTCTGCGCCCAGGCTTTACGACTGATTTTATTGCGGATACGCTAAATAATACTGAACTGGATGCGGTAGTGTTACAGACCTATGGTAGCGGTAATATTCCAATGGGAAATCTGCATCTGGTTGAAGCGCTTAAAAATGCAGTTGCACGTGGGATTATCATCGTCAATATAACTCAGGTAAACGAAGGGCGGGTTTCTAATGACTACGCAAGTAGCTGTTTACATGATTTGGGGATTGTAAGTGGTTGCGATATGACTATTGAAGCAGCATTGGCAAAATTAATGGTATTGATGTCAAGCAAGATGAGCAAAGAAACAATCAAAAATGCGATGAGTGAAAATCTGGTTGGTGAATTGACTGCTGGGATTTGATAGAGTGGCGCCTCAAGTAGGAATCGAACCTACGACCTGCGGATTAACAGTCCGTCGCTCTAACCGTCTGAGCTATTGAGGCTTTGTTTTATTCAAGAACGGTATTATACGTTGGGAACACTAGCGTTGTCAAATATTATTTCACAAAAAATCTTAAATAAAGAATATAAATATGGTTAATAAAAGTATATCAAAAATTTATCTGGCATCAAAAAGTCCCAGACGCGCTGAGCTTTTAACCCAAATGGGTATAAACTTTGCAAGTTTATCATTTGATATTCCGGAAATAGTTGCAGATGGAGAAAGCCCTTTCGATTATTCGCAGCGGATTTGTCGGGAAAAAGCCGAGGCTGGCTGGCAATATATGTTAGATAGAGAATTGCCGACTCTTCCAATTTTAACCGCGGATACGGAAGTGATTTATCAAAGTCAGGTTCTTGGTAAACCAGTTGATTATGCGGATGCTTTTCGGATGTGGCGGATGTTTGCCGGGGATCGTAATCTGGTAATTACCTCGGTTACTCTAAAATATCATGATTTTGAGAAAACCGTAACCAGTCAAAGCTGGGTTTATTTTGATCAGTTGAGTGATGCAGAAATCCATAGCTATCTGGCAACTGGTGATTATAAGGATAAATCTGGTGCTTATGGTATCCAAAGTTTAGCCGGGCAATATATCCAAAAAATTGACGGTTGCTTTTATGCGATTATGGGTTTACCACTCAATATCGTCCGTAATTTGTTGCACGAGCTAAATACCAATGTTAAATAAAGTTGTTATTTATCGTCAGGAAGCAGTGGTTTACGGGTTTGGCTATATTAAAGATCAATTATGCTATGTCACGCAAGATCATGATGGCTTTGCCAGTGAGGCGGTATTTAATGCTAAGGTAAGCAAAATTAATCACGCGGAACACAGCGCATTTATTGACTATTCCCCGGGTAAAACTGGGTTTGTTAATTTGGCAAAAGGTGCTAAACTACAGGATGGTGCAAATTTATTGGTGCAATTAACCTGGCTTGGTGATGAAAGCAAGCAGGCGAAATTTCGCCTAGGCGTGCAGCTGGTTGGTAAATATGTAGTTGCGGCTAGTAGTGGCATCTCCAGTGCGGACTGCTCACGTGCTTCGGCTACACAGCGTGAAATGCTATCTCAAGCAATGCTCGCTTATCCGGCAAAATGGACTTTACGCAGCAGCGTTAAACAACTAGCTGATATTGAGCCGGTTATGCTTGAGATTGAACACATTGGAACTCAGCTGAACAAGCTGGCGCTGCTTAGCTCAGATAATGAAGTTATTGCTGGTGTGCCAAATTATTTAAAACTACTTCGCTCTTTGCCATTAGCACAAGATTGTCTGATTTCAAGTAATGACAAACTAGTTGATGAGCAACTTTTGCACTTACAGGATTGTTGGTTACTCGATACCATTGAATACAATCCGCGGCTTGATATGGAAAATGAGTTAGCGACTTATCGGGAATTAGTCGCGAGTACTAGTTATAATTTAAGCAATGGCGCGAGTCTGGAAATACATTGCTTATCGGGGATTAACCTGATTGATGTTAATAGTGATCAAGCTAAATTTAGCCGGAGCAAATTAAATTTTTTGGTATTAGATGCGATTTATCAGCAAATTTGTTTACGCAATCTGCAAGGGATTATTTTGCTGGATTTATTAAAAAATATGACGAATTCTGAGCAAGAGCAAGTTATTGAATATCTTAAAAAACTATTTAAGCATGATATAACTAATAGCAAAGTTTTGGGGTTTAGTCATAGTGGTTTATGCGAGTTAATCCGGCAAAAATTTTAACAAAAACTTCGCTATAAGCTTAAAGTTCTAAGAGGGGTTTATTATTATGTATCTAACTGTTAGCTGCGCTGATATAATCAATACCAGCTGTTATATCCCTTCATCAAAACCAGAGACTCAAAGAGGGATTATTGTTGGTGCCTTAGCAGGTGGAGAAAGTATAATTCACAATGATTTACGCTGCCTTGAAACTACTATTATGAAGGAAGTTTTTACCTCGTTGGGTGCAGAATTTTTCGAAGAGGATAATAAATTAAGAATTAAAGGGATCAACAGTAAAATCAAGTTTAATAATACGCTCTTGGATGCTCAGGGCTCAGCTTTGGTTTTTAGAGTTGCTGCTGCCATAACGAGTATTAGCGGTTGCGCTATTCCTCTTACGGGTGATAAAACTTTAAGAGCGAGGGTCATGAAACCACTTTTTATTGCCTTAGCTAAATTAGGGGCAAGGATAGACTACTTAGGCGATGAATATATGGCACCAATAATAAATTGGGGGAGCGGTATAGCGGGTGGCGAATGTGTTATAGAGGGAGATGTTAGTTCACAATTTATTAGCGCACTAATGTTTGTAGCTCCATTGTCAGCACAGGGGATTGAGTTGCATGTTAGCGGGAGTATTCTTTCGAAATCATATATTCATCAAACCATAGAGTTTATGCAAAAATCAGCTATTGACGTTACTTATACGCCTGATCTTAGTTATATTAAAATTAGACCTGGGAAATATCAAGCAATTGAAGTGACATTATCCGGAGACATGACATCTGCCTCATACTTTTTAGCGTTAGCAACCTTATTTAAGGGTAATTATGTATTTCAGAATATTAGCAAAAGTAGCTTACAGGGCGAAAAATATTTTATTGAAATTATTCAAAAACTTGGGGTGGATGTTCAATTTGATGAGGGGCGTAATGAACTTAAAATAAATAATCCCTTGAATGAGCTGCTTGGAGATTATGCTTTTGAGGTTTCTGATTGTCCGAATATTATACCAACACTTGCCGCACTTGGCACATTTGTAACTGGTAAATTCCAAGTATCCGGGGGTAGCATTACAAGGCTCCATAAATCAAATCGAATTCAGGCGATGTATTCTGAGCTAACTAAACTAGGTGTTGATATGCGAATAAGCTATAAAGAAGGGATTATGGATGGCTTTATTATATATGGTAAAAGTACTTATTCTGGCGGGCAAACATTATCTAGCTGGGGTGATCACCGGATTTTCATGTCATTATTTATTGCTTCGTTAAAAATGAATGGTAGTAATCGAATTGACGGTTATACGGATGTTGTATGTTCGTTCCCTGATTTTTTTGAGCAAATTAACCACATAACTGGTGAAAAATATGGACTTGTCTAATAAAAAGATTGCATTACTCGGAAGCAGTACTGGTATTGGCTTTGAATGCGCATTACAAGCATCATTATTAGGTGCGGAAGTATTGCTGGTAGCGAGAAATCAGCACAATTTGCAAGATGCGCGCCACAAAATAGCTAAACTAAGCAAATGTCGTCCGGATATACTTCAAATAGATCTTTGTGACCCTGGCTCAGAAGAGGTATTTAAACAATACATTAACTCAAGTTGGGGCGGCGAGTTGGATTGCTTGTTATTAAATTCTGGTGGTCCCAGCTTTTCAGCGCAAGATTTAGATGTTAGAGCAGCTACTTGGCAAAATTCATTTCAAAGCTTATTTTTGTCTCAAATTTTGATTGCTGAATTTGCTATAAATTTGATGAAAGCAAATAATTTTGGGCGTATAGTGTCATTGTCATCATCCGGGATTATTGAACCACAAGTTGGCTTAATTGTTTCTAACTCAATTAGAGCTGCATTAGCTGGCTGGATTAAAACTATTTCTATGCAGGTAGCAACACATAATATTACGCTTAATACCGTTGTCTTGGGGCGCGTCCAAACCAATAGGTTAGATACAATAGAACAGAACAAAGCCCAACAATCAAATTTACCTTTAGAAGAATTTAGAGCGAACTCGATTAGCCAGATTCCTTGTGGAAGATATGGGACAGCTGAAGAGGTCGCTCATCTGGTATGTTTCCTATTTTCTGATCTCGCTGCTTATATTAATGGAACATCTATTCGTGTCGATGGCGGACTGATTAAACAGATATAGACGGATTTTTTAGCTGTGTTTGTTAGTACTTTATGGAGTTAGAGGTGAAAAGTTATAACAATGGAATTTATTTATTAGATGCACATTATCTACGCGATAATTTAGCTGCGGTTTATATGTTGGTTGAAGGTGATAGTGTTGCGCTGGTTGAAACGGCAAATGCAGCATCATTACAATATGTTTTGGACGCTTTAGGTGAATTAAACTTAACTCCTGAAGCCGTAAAATATATTTTACTTACCCATATTCATCTTGATCATGCTGGTGGGGCAGGTAGTTATATGGCAGCATTTCCCAATGCACAATTGGTTGTTCATCCCAAGGGGGTACGGCATATGATAGACCCAAGCTATTTGGAGGCTGGGGTAGTTGGTGTTTATGGACAAGAGTTTGTCGATAAAGTTTATGGTAAGTTAGCGCCGATTGCTGCGAGTCGGATTATTAAAGCTGAGGATGGTTTAATTATAAATCTGAATGGACGTGAATTAATTTGCCGCGATACACCGGGGCATGCTAACCATCATAATATCATCGTGGATAGTAAGAGCAGTGGTATTTTTAGTGGTGATATTTTTGGTGTAGCTTATCCTGAATTAATTCTAGCTGGTAAAAATTTTGTTTTTCCAACCACTACTCCGGTTAATTTCTCACCAGAAAAAATGTTACAGTCGATTGACTTAATTGAGTCTCTTGCACCAGAAGCCGTTTATTTAACTCATTTTGGTCAAATTAGCGATATTCAACAAGTTGCCAATGATTTACGCCGAATGATAGCCGACTATGTCGCAATTGCCTGCGAATCTGCTGGGGCATCAGATGTGGTTGCAGAAATTACTCGTAAGCTTGAGGAGTATATTGTGAGAGAAGCACAAGGTTTTGGCATAGATTTGAGCCCGGAACGAATCTTAGAGTTAATCGGGGTAGATATGCAGATTAATGCTCAGGGTTTGGCGGTTTGGTTGAGGCAAACTAGTAGCTCACGTATTTGCTTCAATCGTGTCTTACATTAAATTAGAGAGATGTAAGTTTAGCTCATGCTGCGTAACATCAGTCATTAATTTGTTTGATATGCCCGGGTGTTTTTTTCACCCCGAGCTTTTCAATTTGCATGATTTCCTCAATCTTTAACCTCAAAACATTGTCGCATTTTATTTCCAAGCTTCAAGGTTACTTAATTGTTCTGAGCAAAACTCATTAAGTTTACAATTATCTTGAATTTTTGTTTATATGCCGCAATACCACCGCCATTTTTAGTGGTATAATTAATTTATCTTATACTTAATTAAATATTTATCATATTGATTATTTTATATTTTATAGGGAAATAATATGTTTGTAACCTCAAAAATAAATAAACTACTAATCGCTTCTTTATGTTGTATCGCATTTAATCAAAACGTATTTGCAGGAGAATGCAACACTAAAAAGCTTGATGATTTATTTGCCACTATGGCTGCGCGAAGTGCATTAATGGAGGGTGTTGCGGCGTATAAGTTTATTAATAAGCAAACTATTTATGATGCTCCGCGTGAGCTTAAAGTATTGCAAAATACCCAAGACATTGCGAAGAAAAATAAAATTGATAGCGGAGATCTGATGGTTTTTGCGCAAATTCAGATGGATCAGGCTAAATTTATTCAGGATTATTGGATTGCCCGCTGGAATGCCAATAAAGACAAGCAACCGGATGCTGAAGTAACGCCAGGGATCGATTCTTTACGTAAGCAAATTAATGCCTTAGATGATAAAATTTACACTCAGTTAATTACTAATCTAAATGATATTGAAATTTGCAACCAGCCAACGATTTTAAAGCATTTAGACAAAGCATTTAGTAGTGTAAAAGGGATTCCGCAAAGTCCAGCTTACAATCAATTAACCGCCTCGGCAATTGCAAATTTAAGTTCGCCACAATAATGTCATATAAGCGCTTATATTGCTTGCACTAGTTCCTGACGTTCCATGAGCAAAGAAAATAATATCAAACCAATGTTCTGTGGCGGTAATAAGGTAGAGATTTAATCCCTACCTTATTAAGTAAAATTCAAGTATAATAACGCTATAGGAGCAGATTATTATGGAAAATAATACCCCAGTTAAGTTAGAGATTACACAAGATAAACTTGTGGATTTACTTATGCACGCTGCTACGCGTGAGGATATCGCTGCGTTAAGACAAGAAACTAATGCTAAATTTGAGAGAATAGACCAAAAATTTGAGAAGGTAGACCAAAAATTTGAAAAAATTGATCAGCAGTTTGAGAAGCTTGACCAAAAAATTGATTTAAAAATGGAAGCAATGGAAGCAAGGATGGATAGAGCTGAGGCTAGAATGGATAGAAAGTTTTTTGCTGCTATGAGTATAACTATCGCATCTGCTATTGCTATAATTGGGATCCTGCTAAGGGGTTTCCATATGTTTTAGCTTTATTAGAGGTTAGTTTTTTTAGCTAACCTCTTTTTATACGCTGAGTAATTTATAATAAAAAAGGTCGCATTTGCGACCTTTTTATACAAAAGTTATTTTAACTTTTGTGGGTTTTGGTAATAAGCTTTAATCTTATTTGCCAACCAGCCATGATCATCTGGATTACTAAAATTTTTGATTACATTAGTTGTATTTCCACCACCCCAAAGGATTGCAAATACCCCGTTTGATGCGGCAAAAGCTAGTTTACCATTATCACGTGACCAGTCATAGTTATTAGCTTTACCAGCATAAAATCTCAAGTATTGTTGATAGTTACAATTACTGATTGTACAATTGTAATTACTTTGTACTAGATAGCTACCAACTGCAGCATTAGTAGTACCAGCACTGCTACCCATAATCAAATTACTTAAATCTGATTTAAGGTTATTATCACCAAAGAAATATACTGGCGCAGTACTAAAGATATAGCTACCCGCATTACCACCGAATAATTCTGGAGTTACTTCACCTGTATATGGTAAGTGCGAACCCGGTATTTGCCACAGCATCATAGGGATATTGTTAAATGCTTTGCTAACCTGTCCAACTGCGATCAGGTAATTATCCCATGAACGTGCACTATATAATGTAGCCGAGCCAGGTGCAGCACTATCATCCATCTCATAACGATCAAAGACGAAATAATCCGGTGCTAGTTCACTACCTACATTCATAATTGAACTTGGTGCATAAGTTTTCAGCCAGTTGCTAACTTTAGTTGAGTATTGTGCAGCAATATCGCTAGCACTCAGCTCATTATGCAACCAGAAACCAGAGTTAACTGCCCACATATTAGTTTGCCATGCAAAAGTTACGCCACTAGATTTAGCTGCAAAAGTTCTGATTAACCAGTTATTAGCCTGTACCCAACCATCAAATCCAGCAGGGAAATTAGGGCGAGTATATTTGGTTTTATCATAGCTAGGGTTTGTCACGCAGGCATTAAACCATTGTCCCATTTGCGAGTAGTTACCATCATAGCCTTTATTATCAATACCAGTACCCCAGAAGGCATCACTAGTACCACTGATTGACCAAACTGGATAACCATCACTTAGCATAGAACTCAAAATTTGGTATGGCGTACCAGTATAAGTTTTACCTTTATACACATAATTACCATCACCATTTGGCGTTGCTGTGTTGGTATAACTACGCGAGTTAGTTAACAAACACAAAGCCTGATCAACTGCGCTATTTACTGCATTGGCAGGTAATTGCCCATTAACAGAATCAATATAGCCGTTTTGCTCCATTGCACCTAATAAATCAGGATTTAGGATCATCGAACCATAGTATTTCTTGCCATCTTTAACCACAGGTTTATCAGCTAAGGCTTGCGCATCGGCAGCTAAACTGGCAAAATGACGCGCCATGATATAAGTTGAATTTTGCTTATTCGGATTTGGTACATTGTTATTAGTAAAATCAGCAAAGTTTTCACCACCACTCATCTCTCCGGTGTACTCAATAATCACTACACGACTAGCGCGATCATTTACTTTAGCAACTTCAGTTAAATCATTTGCCATGCGAATCGCATTCATAGGTGGATCAATCACACCAGGATCACCATTCCCATTAACGCCAGCATATTTAAATACCGCATCGACAGGTTTGCCACCAAATGAATCATCGCCACCACTATTTACTTGTGCCACTGGATCAGTATTTGCCCCACCAACTGCACCCATTGCCAAGTATTCAGGCCAGCCAGCTACTGTTGAGCCAGAAGGTGTCGGTGTAGCTGCTGATTCAAATCCAACGGTAATGGTTTTATTGGCAGTGATAAGATTAGTACTTTCAAGCGGATTAACTTTATAGTTACCAGCTGCGGCTTTAACTGAATAACCTAAGGTAGTATTATTTTCAAAATAATATTTTACGCTTGAATTGGTTAAACCGCTATAGCTTGGGTAAGCATATTTTTGTGCTGAATCCTGAAAGTTTATCCCCGCTGTACTATTATTAAGCCCGCTAACTACAAAACTAACCGTGCGCTTAGTTACTGTTGCCGTTTTAAACGGAATACTAATTGCGGTAGTTTTATTGTTGCTGATATTTACAATAGCTAAGCCACTCTCAATATAGAAATTACCAGCAGCTGGATCAGCAATACCTTGTACCTGAACTGCATACTGATGTTTAGGATCACTAATAGGCAATGCTTCAGTAGTTAAGGTTTGACCTTGTGTCATTGCATAGGTATTAACTAGCGAATTTGATTCTTTAGTGTTAAGTAATTTTACCAGTAAATTACCTTTATAACCGCTAAATACATTAGGTAAAGTAATTGCAGCTTGACCAACTTGCTGAGCTTGTTGATAACTAACCGTGACTGGTGTATCAGTATTTGCTACGACTGCAAGAGCAGCACTTGGTGCGTATGTGATAGTGTTATTAGTTATGGCTGAAGCAGATAGTGTATAACTACCCGCATTTAGACTTTCAATTTTTTGGGTATAAATTGCACCAGCACTAGTTGCAGGAACTGCTACTGTTGCCACTGTCTTACCATTAACATCATTTACTGCAACTTTAATTGAGTTACAGATTGTTCCACTACAATCTGCATTTTTGCTATTAACCGAAACTGTCATTGTCCCAGTTTGTGCAACTGGTGCTGAGCCATTAATAACCAGAGTAGTATTGGCAGTGTTGCTATCATAAGCTACGGTACCATCTGGCATATTAACCCCACCGTCAAACTTAATACTCTGATTTGGCAGAAGTATTGCAGATGTATCTTTACCTATGATTGTTCCAATAACTTGATTTGCGCCCCCATTGGTGAAATTAATGGTGTATTGGTCGTTATTAATCCACCAGTTATTCAGTGGCGTAGTGATTGCTACGTAGGCTTTAGCTAAATTTTGTGAGGTGAAGCTTATTGTGTTGCCATTGATAGCCTGACTAGTATTACAATTGTTGGTAAGAGTTACATTGCCGCTGAGATACCAACCAGTACCGCTAAGATTAACTTTAGCGCTCAAACAGTTATTAGCTGCAAATAAAGATCGTACTTCAGATGACGCTTGAATGCTTGCTCCAGTGGCATTTTGTCCACTACTACTACTACTACTACTACTACTGCTATTTCCACCACCACATGCACTTAACAGTGTAGTAGTTGCAATTAGCATACTTAGATAACGCTTTTTCAGCTTATAAATTTTCATGTTAGATTTTTCCTCTCTGTGACTAAATAAAAAAATTTGATATTATTATGACTTGATTTTACTCCTTATTTGGTGAAATTACTGCTATATTTATGCATAACAGTTATACAATAATAAATAGAAATACTTTTAACCGTATTATCGCAGCATCAATATAATTCTACAATCGTCAAAAATGGCTATTGCAAAATTACTCCACTTGTGTATAGAGTGTGTATCCTAGGTTTTACTTAATATCAGGACTATACCAAAATAAAATCTGTAGGTTAACCTTCCAAAATGGTATGGGTTTTTTTGATATGTTCAAATTAATATCTGAGAAATCATTGACCTTAGCTTCAGTAATTCAGTAAAATATAGTTTCTATTAAAATTAGCTTAAAACTACATTCCTGAAATTAATCAGCGAAACTATCGCTAAGTTTTAAAGCTTTTATTGCTCAGACTTTTAAGGAAATGGCATGGCTTTAGCGACACAAGAAAAATATGACTATGTGCATAATGTTCTGATTAATAAGTTCCAGCTTACTCAGCGTTCAAATTGCTCGGCCTTATTTGATTTAGATGGCAATTTATTGGTGGTATCTGAAGAAACCAGAAAACAATTTGGTATTGAAAATATTTTAAGCGTGTTAAATAAATCTTTTAACCTTAATAATGTAACTGATGAGAATATAGCTACTTTGACTGGCTTTAGTGATGCGATACATATTGAAGCAATTCGTATCGCGTGTAAAAAAATGATCAAATTGCAACAAATAGTAATTCATCACAAAATCCCGGTCAATTTTATAAGCTTGATACCAAGAGATAATATATTTAGTTCTCGTTTAGTATCATACGTACCAGTTTTTCATGATAGTGGTGAATTGGTAGCATTGCAAACTTATTCATCTAATTGTAATTTATTTGGAATTAATGAATACTTAACCATTTTGCAGGAGAAAAACCTTGAACCTGTAACGATCAAAGAGTATGATTTACCAATAAAATTAACCACCCGTCAACATGAGGTACTTTTTTTATTGGTGCGTGGATTAAGTCAAAGACAGGCTGCGGATGTTTTGGAGATCAGCCGAGGCAATCTGGCAAAAATTACGGTAGAATCAATCTGTCCTAAATTTAATATTTTTGATGCGGATACCAGTGAACTCATTGATCGTGCGATTAAACTTGCTTATCATAGATATATACCACAAAGCCTTTGTCGACCATGTATCATTATCCTGGACAATGACATAATTGACAGCTATTTTACTTAGTTCCTGTTAGTTGTGCCTATATTATCAATCATCTCAGGATTGTTTTGCTGGTTATTGTATTCAGCGTTGCCATTGGGCGCCTGTCCCTGATATTGTCCATTATGATAATAACTAGTGCTGCCATTAACTGATTGAGTTGTGCCAGCGTATTTACCATCGGCATTATAATAAACTCCGGTTGAAGGTGCAGGGGCTGTTTGAGGTAAAGTAACATTCATGCCGGGGCGCTCTACTGCAAATAATGCTTGGCTTATTGCTGTTGTGGCTAATGCAATTAATAAAAGTTTATTATGTATTTTCATGATTCGTTACTTCTTTAAGTCAATGTTTAAAAAATCATCACTAATGTTTTGTGAATATTTAGTAAAATCACCCATCCACTTAGTTGCACTAATAAATTCTTCAGTAAAAGCAGTTTTATCATTGGCTTGGAGTTTATGCACCCAGTTTTGTAACCATTCAGCAAATTCGGCAATTAGTGCAATACGAGTTGGATTTGCCATAATTATATCAGCATATAATTTGGGATCCTGATCAAAAATCCGCCCCATCAGAAGTAATTTAGCTAAATAAATCGGACTGGCAATTTCAAGCAGCTTTTCTGGATGTTGGTTTTTGTGGTGCAAAAATGTACCCAAGCTAAAAGTAATAAAATGTTCCACACCCTGAATAAATGACATCGCCTGATCGTGCTCCGATGCAGTCATCTGTTTTAGTGTAAAACCAAGTTGTGCCAGATCATTCAATAACCAGTGTGATTGTTGTGGCGTACGTCCTTCACAACAGACTACTACTTGTGATTGGGTGCTAGTAATGGTAGGACCAAACATCGGGTGAAGTCCAATTACTGCACCAGAATGATATTTTAGCATCGCCAGTAGCGGATCAACTTTTATGCTGGTAAAATCAGCTAAAACTGCCTCTGCAGGCATTAAAGCTGCTACTTGTTCAATGATGGCACTGGTGCGGTTGATGGGCACGCTTACAATAACTAAATCGGATTGCGCAATGTATTGCTTAGCATCATCCCAATCCCGTGAGCCGATTTTATGCGTAATGTGTCCAAGTGAGTCAAATAAGCGACAAAACAATTCGCCCATCTGACCTTTACCACCGATGATAGTAATAACTTTGTTTTTAGGTGTCATAGCTGATTTCTATAATTTCAATTTCATCACGCCCTTGCGGGGAAGTAAACATAAAGGTGTCACCGAGGTTTTTGCGTAAAAGTATTTTAGCCAGCGGTGAAGTCCAGCTGATTTTATTGGTGCTGGGATCAATTTCATCCTGTCCAATGATAGTAACGGTTTGTTCTTGAGTTTGATTACGTAAAATCGTTACCGTCGCGCCAAAAAACACAGTTTCTTTACCATCGTGGACGCGCGGATCTACTACCTCGGCATGTTCAATTTTTTTGGTTAGCTGATGGATACGTTTATCAATCTCGCGTAACTTCTTCTTACCGTATTGATAGTCAGCATTTTCTGAGCGATCACCGTTACTCGCCGCCCAGTTCACCAAATGTACATAATGCGGGCGTTCTTTGGTGACTAAATTGTGTAATTCTTCGCGGAGGATCGCATAACCAGCTAGGGTTATATAGTTTTTATCATGCATATTATGGGTTTAATTATCTCTAGAGATTAAATAAGTGTTTCATCCGCTATTTTACTCTGAAAATCGAATAATTTCTCATCCATTTTGCAGTATTTTTTACTAGATTGTGTGTATTTACATAATTTATTTATCAAGCTTAATTGCTAACCTTTTAGCAAATTCAGCACGTAAATCTGAGCTGGCGTAGACTAGTGCTTCTGGATTTTCTTCTATAGCGGTTAAAACGATTTCACGATCAGCCCGCAAATTTTCACTGGCGTATTCGAGTGCTAGCCCATGTAGTTTTACTGCCGCTAAAATAAAATCGCGATTTGTCATTAGCTTTAAGTCCGCATGATCTAATGCCCATTGGTATTCAACCGCTGCCGCGAGTACTAGTTCTGGGTCTGCTTTTAGCTCTGCGCTTGCGTATTCCAAAGCCCGTCCTTTTAGTGCAACTATCTGCAGTGCAAAGTCTTTATCAGCGCGTAATTCGTCGCTGGCATAAGCAAAAGCCCAATCATTTTCAGCGACTGCAGCAAGAACAATACTTTTATCTGCACGAAGTTCTTCAGCCGCAAATTCCAGCGCGCGTCCTTTAAGTTTGACCGCAGCTAAAACCAGCTCATAATCACTGCGTAAATTATCTGCAGCAAATTTAAGTGCACCACCGTTTTGTGTAACTGCAGCAAGCACCACACGTTGGTTAGATTTTAATTCCTCATTGGCAAAGACTAGCGTGCTACCATTATCTTTAACCGCAGCGCTAACAATTTCAAGATTGGATTTTAATTCATGCGATGCATATTCCAGAGCCTTACCATTTTGGGTTACCGCCGCTAAAACACACTCAAAATCACCGCTTAACTCAGCGCTGGCAAATTTTAACGCACGTCCTTTTTGCTTTACTGCATAGAGCACCAGCTCTTTATCTGCGCGCAATTCATGGTTGGCATACTCCAGTGCTCGTCCATTTTCGTGCAGTAATTTGAGTAGTTGGTTTTTGTCAGAAATAGAGAATTCCGTGTGTTGAGTAGCCAATGTATGATTCCGTTCATGTAAGTTTTTTAGGTTTGGGTTGTTCAATTAAAGCTAGAAATATACCCAAAGTATTTGATTTTGAGATCATGGATTATAACATGGTAATGTTTTTGTTATATAATGAAATCTATACTCATCGTCTTTGAATCTTAGGTTTGGTTGTATCTTTCGTATTTTAAGCTAAGCAGGATGGTTAAGATTCAAGTGTGCTAAAATCTACGCTATAAATTGTGAATATTAGGATAACAAAAACGGATGGCAAAAGCAAAAGTAGTTTTTGAATGTAGCGAATGCGGCGATAAACATAGCAAATGGCAGGGTAAGTGCAATGGTTGCGGTGCGTGGAATAGTTTAATTGAGGTAGTCGAAGAACCCGAAGCAAAAAATGTTTCGGTAAATCGTTTTACCGCGCTTAATACCCAATCGCAAGTGGTCAATTTAGATCAGATTTCGGCGCAGGATGTTAGTCGTAAAGTAACTCATATTGATGAGCTGGATCGGGTCTTGGGTGGTGGTCTGGCATTAGGTTCGGTAATTTTGCTAGGGGGTGATCCGGGAATTGGTAAATCAACTTTGCTTTTACAAACCTTGGCACATTTGGCGCAGGCAGGGAATAAAGTATTGTATGTAACCGGGGAAGAATCAGTGCAGCAAGTTGCGCTCCGTGCCAAACGTCTGGAAATCGCCAGTAATCCCAATCTGCGCCTGATGTCCGAGATCAGAATTGAAGCTATTTTGCCGCAAGTTGAGCAGGAAAAACCAGATGTCGTAGTGATTGATTCGATTCAAACTGCCTATTCAGATTTCTTACAGTCCGCTCCAGGCTCGGTTGCGCAGGTTCGCGAGTGCTCGAGTATTTTGACCCGGTTGGCGAAAAGTCGACAGATTATCGTAGTATTAGTAGGGCATGTTACTAAAGATGGAGCAATTGCTGGTCCGCGAGTATTAGAGCATATTGTTGATACGGTGTTATATTTTGAGGGTGAGCAACATTCTAATTTTCGGATGCTACGTTCAGTTAAAAATCGCTTTGGCGCGGTTAATGAGCTGGGTATTTTTGCCATGACCGATAAAGGTTTGCGTGAAGTAAATAATCCCTCGGCGCTCTTTCTATCTTCTTATCGTGCCAACACGCCGGGAAGCTGTATCTTAATTAGCGAAGAGGGTACGCGTCCGTTATTGGTGGAAGTACAGGCTTTGGTTGATCAGTCGCATATGATGCCAGCTAAGCGTCTGGCGGTGGGGATGGATGGTTATCGCTTGTCATTATTAATCGCAATAATGCAGCGTCATTTGGGCGTACAGTTGTATGATCAGGATATTTTCCTAAATATTGTCGGTGGGGTAAAAGTTGCTGAGCCTGCGCTTGATTTAGCGGTGGTATTGGCGATTATTTCATCGTTCAAAAATAAACCACTATTAGATAAACTGGCAGTTTTTGGTGAAATCGGACTGTCTGGCGAAATTCGTACAATTCAAAAAGGGCAAGATCGGATTAAGGAGGCGGTTAAACTCGGCTTTACCCGGATTATTGTGCCCAAAGCCAACGCACCGAAAGAGAAAATTGCTGGTGTTGAACTGATTGTAATTGAAAATCTGACTCAGGCGATTAGCTATTGCTTTAGCTAAATAAGTACGATGCAGTTCGGGATAATCCTAATTTTCAAAATCAAAAATATTTATTTTGTATAGTCAGTGATTATGTTTGTTGTGTACTATTTTTTGAAACCAAAAATGAAATATTTTTAATAAAAACCCAGTTTAGTTTCTGGGTTTTTATTACTTAGAGTTTAGTTTATTAAATTACGCTTAGCGTTACCTCAATATTGCCACGAGTCGCATTTGAGTATGGACAAACTTGGTGTGCTTTATTCACTAATTCCGTAACAATTAATTTGTCAACACCCGGTACTGAAATTTTAAGCTCTACTGCAATACAAAAGCCATGGCTAATTGGCCCAATACCAACTGTGCCTTCAATTGAAACATCATTTGGTAGAGCAACTTTTTCTTGAGATGCAACCAGTTTTAATGCTCCGATAAAGCAGGCTGAGTATCCAGCAGCAAATAATTGCTCAGGATTAGTGCCCTCACCACCAGCGCCGCCTAATTCTTTTGGCGTCGATAATTTAAATTCTATTTTTGGGCTAGTTCCAGATATATTACCTTCACGTCCACCTGTTGCTTTAGCGGTAGCGCTGTAAACAACTTTTTCTAATTTATGCATAGTTTATATTCCTATAAAGTTTAAATCCAAGATTGATTATATCATGTCATATTGGCACTAAAACCTTTATCCTATAGGGTGTTTTATGCTGCGAAGTCAAGAAGTACTTAAGCTATGATGGCTACATTACTTGATGCTAGCTGTAGATTTTAACGTACGAAATCAGTTAGATAAAATAGCAACTAAATCTGCCTGTTGTATTATAATAATGGGTCATTAGTTTTAGTATAATTTGCATCAGCAACCATTTTATAATAAAGGATTTATCTATGTTTAGGGTGTTTAATTTTGCCGCAGGTCCCGCAATGTTACCAGAATCAGTTTTGGTGCGTGCACAACAAGAATTGTTAAACTGGCAAGACACCGGAACATCGATTATGGAAATTGGACATCGCACCTCTAATTTTCAAGATATGTTAAAACGTCTTGAAGTTAAATTGCGTAAACTGATCGTGATTCCCGATAATTATAAAGTATTGTTTTTAGCTGGTGGTGGTCAAGGACATTTTAGTTTTATTCCAATGAATTTAGCTGGTAAAAATCGTGATGTTGATTATCTGCTAAGCGGAACTTGGTCAGAGCGTGCAGCTAAGTATGCCAAACGTTATGCTAATGTAAATATCGTAACTACCGCAACTGCCAGTAATATTCCTGATAAAAGCACTTGGAAATTAAATCCTAATGCTGCTTATGCCTATTATTGTCCAAATGAAACAATCAATGGTATCCAGTTTTCTGAAATTCCTGAGACGGCTAAGGTGCCATTAGTAGCAGATTTTACTTCTTCAATTTTATCTGAGCCACTAGATGTAACTAAGTTTGGCTTAATTTTTGCCTCGGCACAAAAGAATCTTGGAGTTTCTGGAATTACCTTACTAATTATCCGTGATGATTTATTGGATCAGGCGCAGGATATTACACCAGAAATATTTAACTATAAACTGCAAGCTGAACAAGGTTCGTTATTGAATACTATTCCGACCGTACCGACTTACATGATGGATCTAATGGTTGATTGGTTAGTTGAAGAACAAGGAGGCTTGGCTAAAATCGCGGAAGTTAATCGTCGCAAAGTGGCGAAACTTTATGCCGCGATTGATAATAGTAATGGTTTTTATAGCAATACGGTTGAAGCTAAATTTCGTTCACAGATTAATGTCCCATTTAACTTACCAAATGATGATTTGCTAAAACATTTCTTAGTTGAAGCTGGACAATTTGGTTTGGCTTATCTCAACGGGCATAAATTGGTTGGTGGTGCACGCGCGAGCCTATACAATGCAATGCCAGAAGCTGGCGTTGATAAATTAGTTGAATTTATGCAATATTTTGCTAAAAAGTACGCATTCTAAATGGCGAGAAATAATCACTATGAATTAGTTAACTTACTTGAAACCGTTTTGCTTAAAGATGGTTTTCAGGGTGATTTTCATACCGATAAAGCAACTTGCCTGATCAATGCTACTGATAATAGTATTTATGAAGTGCAACCTTTAGCAGTTGCTGCACCTAAAGATCATCAGGATGTATTGCGCCTGATTAAGTGTGTTCAGCAAGAACCATTTAATGCTTTATATTTTTGTGCGCGTGGCGGCGGAACTGGAACCAATGGACAATCTTTAACTAATGGAATTGTTATTGATTTTAGCCGCTATATGACGCGGGTATTGGAATTTAATTCCGAAGAGCAAACGGTTACTGTTGAACCAGGAGTTATTCTTAGCGATTTAAACCGGATGTTACAAAAACATGGTTTATTTTTTGCACCAAATGTTTCTACCGCTGATCGGGCAACGATTGGTGGCATGATTGCCACTGATGCGGCGGGTAAAGGTTCATTGATTTATGGTAAAACCGCTGATCATTTCTTGGGAATGCAATTAGTCTTAGCTGATGGCAGTGTTCTGGATACGCTAAATGATAATCCATCTTCATCACAACAGCTGCAAAAAATTGAACAAAATATTGCCGAATTACTTACGCCGTTGCAGACAGAAATAGAAGCGCGTTTTCCACCGTTGAAACGTCCATTATCCGGATATAATATCAAACAATGCTTTAGTGATGGCGCAGTAAATTTGGAGCGTTTAATTGCTGGTTCTGAAGGAACGCTGGGTTTAGTTACGGCTGCCAAACTCAAGCTCTTACCGATTCCTAATTTTAAAGCTTTGATGGTTATTCATTATCCAAGCTTTTTGGCAGCCTTACGTGATGCGCAATTTTTGATTCAATTTAGTCCGCTGGCAATTGAAGCGATTGATGAAAAAGTCCAGCAAAGCGCACAAACCATGCCTAATTGGCCTGCCTTAGCCAAAATGCTGAATTGCGAAGGTAAAGCTTATATTTCCAATTTTATGGAATTAGTTGCCGACACTCAAGCGGAACTTGATGCTAAATTGGCAGAAGTTGAAGCCGCTCTAAATGCTAAATCAGCCAACTACGTAACAATTCGTGATAATTCGCAGATTAATCAATTATGGTCGATTCGTTCTTTGGCGGTGGGTTTGGTGGGTAAATTGCCGGGTATCAAGAAACCGATTGCCTTTGTTGAAGATGCAATCGTGCCACCCGAACATTTAGCCGATTTTGTTGCGGATTTACAAACTGAACTCGACCAACTTGGCTATAACTATGCGATGTATGGACACGTTGATGTCGCTTGCATCCATGTGCGTCCGGCGCTGAATATGCAGGATGTGGCTGATCGTGGACAAATTCGTCCCATCACCGAAACCGTAATCCGGTTATTGAATAAATATCAGGGCATCTTGTGGGGCGAGCACGGTAAAGGTTACCGAGGTGAATTTGTTCCGGCGGTTTTTGGTCCAAAACTCTATCCGGCCTTATGTGCCATCAAGCGTTTATTTGATCCAGCCAATCGCTTTAATCCGGGTAAATTAACGGCACCGGATGCGGCGACACAATTACAGCGGATTGAATTAGTAGCAATGCGCGGTGAACTTGACCAGATTATTCCTGAGGGTGAACAAAAAGCCTTCGCTGGTGCGATGTTATGTAATGGTAATGCTG
This sequence comes from Burkholderiales bacterium, assembly GCA_019748155.1. Lineage (GTDB taxonomy): Bacteria > Pseudomonadota > Gammaproteobacteria > Burkholderiales > UBA11063 > Aquella. The sequence goes on from JAIEPY010000008.1 coordinate 24,402, forward strand.
CGTGCTTTAATCAAGAGCCTGCCAATGTAATGTGCCCATCTTACAAGATTACTAAAGATCGGATTCATTCACCCAAAGGGCGTGCGATGCTGGTTAAGCAATGGTTGCGTGAAAAAGCTAAACCTAATGGAAATCACAAGCCGGCGGCCTATGCTGCTTATGCGGCACTTAATGGCTGTCTGGGCTGCAAAGGTTGTGCCGGGAAGTGTCCAACTCAAGTGAGTATTCCTGATTTACGCGCGCAGTTTTTACATAGCTATCATCGTGATTATCAAAAACGTAATTTACGCGATTTGATGATCGGGTATATTGAGAGTTTACTACCACTAGTGGCTAAATTCCCTAAAATGTGGAATTTTATTCATCGTAATCGTCTCGCACCTAGTCTTGGTTTAAGTAATATTCCATTATTTGAAAATACTGATTCTTTGAGTGGCGGACTTAAGCGGCTGGATGTTGCCCTTTATAATGGTGGCGCACAGGCTGCTGAATTACCGAGCAATGCTGTAGTATTTTTTGTTGATGTATTTACCGGGTTTTTGGATAATAAAGTAGTTTTTGCTGCGGTTGAATTAGCCCAAAAATTAGGCTTGAAACCATATATTATTTATCCGCGTGCCAGTGGCAAATCGTTGATTGTTGGCGGTTTTATTGATGAGTTTAAGCGTAATAGTGCAAAATTAGCGGGGTTGCTCAATCCTTTGCTGGAGCGTAAAATTCCGGTGCTGGGTTTAGAAAACACGCTAACTACCTTGTTCCGTGATGAAATGCGTAAATTTGCGACTCCTTTGAGTGGGCAAGTGCAAAGTTTAGCTGAGTTTTTTGGTCAGTATCTTGAACAGTTAAGTCAGCAGAAAGCAAATCCTACACCTAATTCAAGCTACTGTTTATTACCTCACTGCAGTGAACAAGCATTAATGCCAGCTGAAGCTACTAACTGGCAGAAGATTTATAATGCGCTAGGTCTCAAACTTGAAGTTAAGAATCTTGGTTGTTGCGGTATGGCAGGAACTTACGGGCATTTAAAAGAGCATCAGGATAATTCTGTGGGCTTATTTAAGCTTAATTGGCAAAGCACGGTTTTGAGCGAAAATGTTAATTATCTGGCAAGTGGTTTTTCTTGTCGCTCACAAAGCGCTAAGCTTGCAGAGAAAAATTTACCGCATCCGGTAGAGATTATTAATAAAATATGTAACTATACTCCATAACTGCCACAATATGAAGTAAAAACTAGGAACAATGCGACGTAGTGTACATCAGAAGTACATGAGGAGCATTGTGACGACGTTGTTACGATATAGTGTGAGCAGTTACTAAAATATTAAATTAAAAAAAGGAACAGACGTGAATAATAAATACCTAATTGTAGATTTTGACAGTACCTTTATTCAGGTAGAGGCACTGGATGAATTAGCCGTGATTGCGTTGGCGGATCATCCAGAGAGTGAGAGTATTGTTGAAAAGATCAAAACAATTACTGCCCAAGGAATGGAAGGCAAGATTTCATTGAGTGAAAGCTTGGCTAGCCGGATTAAATTATTAAGTGCCAATAAAAATCATATAGCACAATTAGTTGAAGTTTTAAAAACTAAAGTTTCTCCATCATTTAAACGGAATATAGCTTTTTTAAATCAATTTAGCGATAATGTTTATATCGTATCAAGTGGATTTAAAGAATACATTGAACCGATTGTGACTTTATTCGGGATTAAAGCTAGTCATATTTTTGCGAATAGTTTTACCTTTGATGCCAATGGTAACATTAATGGTTTGGATGCAGCTAACCCACTAGCACAAGATCAAGGTAAGGTTCGTGTGGTGCGTAATTTAGGCTTAAAAGGTACAATCTGGGCGGTTGGTGATGGAATTACCGATTATGAAATCCGTGAAGCTGGTGTGGCAAATGCATTCTATGCTTTCACTGAAAATGTTGCTCGGACTAAAGTTGTTGAAAAAGCGGATGTGGTAATTAAAAATTTTGATGAATTTTTATACATGCATGATTTTCCACGTGCGATTTCTTATCCGCGGAATCGGATTAAAATTTTGCTTTTGGAAAATTTACATCCTAATGGCATCAAGATGCTACAACATGAAGGTTATACCGTTGAAACGCTTAAAGGTAGTTTAAGTGAACATGAGCTCTGCGAAAAAATTAAAGATGTATCTATTTTAGGTATTCGTTCTAAAACCAATGTAACTAAAAAAGTTCTGGATGCGGCTGAGCGTTTAATTTCAATTGGTTGCTTCTGTATCGGTACCAATCAGGTCGATTTGGCTTACGCAACCGAAAAAGGTGTGTGTGTCTTTAATGCACCATATAGTAATACTCGTAGCGTGGTTGAAATGGTGATCGGTGAAATCATTATGTTAATGCGTAAAATTGTTAGCAAAAACACCATGTTGCATCAAGGGAAATGGGATAAATCTGCTGATAATTGCTTTGAAATTCGTGGTAAAAAACTGGGGATTGTTGGCTATGGTAATATCGGTTCACAATTGTCAGTATTGGCGGAATCAATGGGGATGCAAGTTTATTACTATGATGTAATGGAAAAATTACAATTGGGTAATGCGCGTAAGTGTGATACTTTGGATGAGTTATTATCAAGTGTGGATATTGTAAGTTTGCATGTTGATGGACGTAAGAGTAATTCTAAAATCATTGCTGAGCATGAGTTTAAAATGATGAAAGATAAGGTTATCTTTATCAATCTAAGCCGTGGACATGTAGTGGATATTGATGCGATGGTTGGTGCATTAAAATCAGGTAAGATTTTGGGTGCTGCCGTTGATGTATTCCCGCAAGAACCTAAAAATAATCAGGAAGAATTTGTCAGCCAATTGCGTGGCTTTGATAATGTTATTTTATCACCACATATTGGCGGTAGCACTGAGGAAGCTCAGTTGAATATCGGTGAATTTGTTGCGCGTCGGATTACTAATTATGTAAATGCCGGGGACACTACGCAAAGTGTTAATATGCCAAATATTCAATTACCAGAATTACGCAAAGCACATCGCTTGATTCACTTACATAATAATGTGCCAGGAATTATGGCACAGATTAATCAGGTGTTAGCAAGTCATAAAGCCAATGTACTTGGTCAGTATCTAAAAACCAATGAGACAGTGGGTTATGTAATTAGTGATATTGATGTTGAATATGACAAAGAAGTGATTAATGAGCTGAAAAAAATCGATGGTACAATTAAATCACGTGTTTTATACTAAGTATTGATTTTTTAAATTATAAAAGTTGGCTTTTGGGTCAACTTTTTTGTTATTGGGGCCGCTTATGCAACATAAAAAACAGGAACAGCAATTAGCGCGTGGCATGAAGTCACGCCATTTATCGATGATTGCGATCGGTGGAACTATCTCAGCCAGCTTTTTTCTCGGCATTGGTGATATTTTAAAGCAGGTTGGGGCGTTTGGTACCGTCTTAGGATTTGTACTAGGTGGGTTAGTTATGTTTTTGGCGCTATTAAGCCTAACTGAAATGGCGGTAACGATGCCGGTTTCAGGTTCCTTTCAGGTTTATGCTACGCGCTTTATTTCTCCCTTGGCTGGCTTTATGACTGGTTGGCTCTACCTGATTAATTGGGTTACCGCTGCGGCAGCGTCTCTAACCGCTGCTTCGATTATCGTTGGTGGCTGGTTTCCAGTTTTGGAGATTTGGCAGTGGAGTTTAGTTTTTATTATGCTGATCAGTGCACTGAATTTTTTTCCAGTTAGGGCTTATGGTGAGCTGGAATTTTGGTTTGCCGGGATAAAGATTGTCGCTATTCTGGGGTTTATTCTTGTGGGAATGGTAGTTTTGTTTGGCATGGTACCACAATTCGGCAATGTAATTGGCTTTAAAAATTTCTATCAAAATGGCTGGTTTCCTAATGGTTATTTACCTTTCTTATATGGAATAGTGGTAATTGTTTGTACTTATCAAGGTGCGGAGTTAGTTGGAATAGCGGCAGGTGAATCAGAAGATCCAGAGAGTAACGTTAAACGTGCTATTCGTAATGTTGGAGTACGGATCTTATTATTTTTTGTTCTCTCCGTATTTATTGTTACTTTATTGATGCCATGGCAACAATCATCTGTCAGCAATAGTCCGTTTATTGCAATTCTACAACAGGCTAAAATTCCTTATATCTATCCGATTATGCAAGTTGTAATTGTTGCCTCGTGTCTATCGGCAGTTAATTCTGCTTTTTATGCTTGTGCCCGCTTACTGTGGTCTATGGCAGGCTCGCGCCAAGCTCCACGCCTGTATGCAATTACCAATAAAAATGAAGTTCCATACTATGGCGTGCTTGTGACTGCTGTAATGTCTGGCTTGTGTCTATTGAGTAAATTTATTGGTGCGGAAAAAGTCTTTATTTTGATCGTTTCATCGTCGGGAATGGTTGGCTGTTTGATTTGGATTATGATTAGCTGGAGTCATATTGGTTTTCGCCGTTATCTAAAACATGAAGGTGTTGATGCCACAACTTTATCTTTCCGTGTCAGAGCTTATCCCTTAGTTCCGCTACTCGGGATTATATTTAATACTCTGGTTATCTTAGGGATGTTCTGTGATGATGGGCAAAGGATTGTAGTTTATTCGGGAATAGTACTGATTTTATTTTTTGCAATAGTTTATAAGTTATTTTACAAAGTTAACTAGTGATAAAGATAATATGAATTGTTATATAATATTTATGCTACTTAGTAAATAGTTTTGATATAATCCAATATGGATTTTCACTTAAATTTTTTGTTAAAGGTAGTAAATATGGTTAAATTAATTGCTAGTTTATTGTTATGCTCTTTTGTACTTTCTGCTCCGGTTTATGCTGATGCGAGTATTTCTTCTGCACCTAAAGCTACTACAGCTAAGGCTCCTCCAGCCGCCGCAATTCCTAAATCAATGTCAGCAACACAGTTAAAGGCTTTTGATGGTAAAAATGGTCATAAAGCTTATGTGGCATTAAATGGTAAAGTCTATGATGTTACGAACATTGATGAGTGGAAAGATGGTAAGCATTATAAGGGTATGGTTGCTGGTACTGATTTGACACCTTATATCTCGCAGTCTCCGCATGGTGCTAATATTGTAAAAGAGCTTGATTTGACACCAGTTGCAATGTATAAAAAATAAGGCATTGGAGGTAGCTCATTCGCTAGATACGAAAGAAAATAAATTTAAAGAGAGAGCTTATTGTCTAAGATACAAGCAATATTTTCAGCTTTGCCAACTTTTAAGATTACTTATGTTAACCCGAAATAGAAATGTCACTTGATGGGGCGTGACAGCCCACTGAAGAAATGGTGATTTTAAAAAAATCC
>JAIEPY010000052.1 GCA_019748155.1 Burkholderiales bacterium
TCTAAGTTAAAATTTTACACCTTAGATATTACTATGGTGGTGACATTTCTATTTCAGCTAAGTGACATTTCTATTTCAGCTAAGTGACATTTCTATTTCGGGTTGATAATCTAGTGTAAATCATCGCACTTTTCATACACTTAATGATATAATCGGCAGATAACCCCTGTTACAATATAAGTATAATTTAAATGAGGTAAAAACATGAAAAAAATATTAGGTTTACTGGCTGCAGCATTACTCTTAAATGCATGTGGTAGTGGCGGAAGCGGTTCTAACAGTAGTTTCACGGTAACAGCAATCTCACCAAACTCAAATACAATCATTCTACCTAATCAGCAATTTATAGCTACATTTAGTAGTAATGTAAATGGTACAACTCTAACAAACAATGTTACTTTGATCAACCAAGTTACCTTATTACCAGTTACAATATCTTGCACATTAGCAACTACTAGTAGTATAGTATGCTCACCAAGTAGTAACTTAACATCAGGAGTTATATATAATTTGAATTTCTTATCTGGCATTCAAAGTAGTAGTGGAACATCACTATCTCCAGTAACTTACACTTATGTAGTACAGCAGTAACTCCGAATCTAATTCCAAATATCACCTTAAAATTAAGGCACCTGATAATCATGGTGCCTTAATTTTAATCTACCGTTTTACTGACGATCAGCGTGCCACAGGTATTACCAAAGATATTTACCATCGTGCGTACCCGATCAACAATCCGATCTAGTGGCATCAAAATCGCAATTGCGGAGAGTGGAATATTTGCCATACCAAAGACAGTGACAAAGCTTACCATCGAGGTTTCAGGGATACCGCCAACTGCAACACCAGTCAAAATACATGATGCCGCAAGTAGAATTTGTTGTGTGATATCGGGGTGAAATCCTAGTAAATGCATAAAGAATAAACATGCTGCCATTTCATACATCATGCCTGAGGCAAAATTCATTGACGCACAAATCGGCAGCATAAAGTTAACCACCTTACGCTTACCGCCCAATTCTACTGCTTTTTCTAAAGCCAATGGTAAAGTTGCTAATGAGCTAGAAGAAACAAATGATGTCATAAAAATGGGCATTGCTTCAGATAAAATTCGGCGAATACCCAAATGACGATATAGTGCGACGACTAACAAAAGTTGCCACAAAAAATGAGTAAATAAACCGACAAAAAACAAACCAACAAATTTTAATAACCCAATCAAATTGCTGCCTAGCTCTCCACTCATATAGCTATCTGCAACCGAAGTACCAATTAGAACAAAAATAGCAAATGGAGCTAAATACATCACACCATTAAGTAATGCCAAAAACATTTCACGGGTACTTGACATAACATTTAATATTGGCAAAGCTTTCTCATGATTAAGCGCACATGTAATTCCAAACATGATTGAAAATATCACAACCGGTAAAACATCAAAATTTGCCAGCGAACTAAAAATATTGGAGGAAAAGATATAATTAAAAATATGCCCAGGATCAATCGCGGTTGAGGTTGATTCAGTATATTTCGCACCGTGCAATAAGCTTTCAACATTTACGCCATCGCTAATATCAAAGTTATCAAATATTATCAAGCCGATTGTAACAGCAATAATTTCAGTTAAAAGTATATAAATTATCGAGTTACGTGCAACCTTTTTTAATTCACGTAATTGTTGTAAATTACCAATGGTGACAACCAAAGAAGTTAATACGATAGGTAACGCACAAAGTTTGAGCAAGTTGATAAACGTACCACTGATAAATCCTAAATGAGAAAACATGGACGGCATAAGAATACCAAGAGTAAATGCGGCAAGCGCACTAATCAAAATAGTCTTCCCTTGATGCTTACGATAAAATTTCAACATAATGCTTTCCAATAATAATCAAAGAAATTTATTCATCGATGGATAAAATATCGCCAGAAAAATATCAAAACGATAGTTACGGCTATAAGGAATTAATTTGATTAGTGGATGACTCAACATTATTCCCTCCTGTATGTATTATTCGAACAAGTTTGCATATCCAGCAGTTTTATCACAGCTGCTAAAATAATTGATTTTTTCCAACAAGGGAACCTTATCCATTTTAATGAGTTTAATCTCGCTATAAAATATATTCCCCATCAATTATTGGCAACGGACTAGGAATATTATCTGCGCTAATTTCCTGCAGTAGATTTATTTCAATATTTCTGGTGATGCTTGAAATTGGTACGCCTGACGGTTGATGTTCAAATGGATTCATTAGATGTAGACCATTCATATTACTGGTATTAAACACAAACCCCATCGCCCAGCCCAGAATTATTGCTGCTACGCCAACACTATTAGATGCCATCGTTATTAAGGCGATAAATAACCAGATGAAGAGTTTGGTAAAAAAAATGTAATTACTTGGAAATACCGTATTATTAATCCGTTCAGACTTCCCCATCGCTTCACAGAGATTTTCAATTAAGTGGTTCAAAATCGTGAATTCAAAATCACTAATCTGTTGCTTAACTCTCAGGTTCTTGATCTCCTGAGATTGGATGCTTAACAATTTATTGGGGATATGCGATACCGATTTAAGCTTTTCTACATCATCCGCTGTGATATATTGCAAATGACTTTCATCCTGCTGATACTTCCGAAGTGAAGCGGTTAAAGCATAGAGAAAACCAAGATGACGGCGGACGATTCTTTTAGCCGCATCGCTGTCTAAATTATATGCAACAAGATTTCTGGCAAGCGATCTTGAATCATTAACGATACCACCCCAAATCATTCTCGCTTCCCACCAGCGATTGTAGGCTTGATTATTATTAAAACCGATAAAAAAGGCAATTGCCGTACCCATTAAGGCAGGAAAAGCAATCGGCAGTCTAAATGCTGTCCACCAGTATACATCGAGTAAATAAACAACTCCACAAAAAGCGATCATTAATAAATCAACTTTCCAGGTAAACTTTAATATCCTGAATAAGCTTAAATTTCTTCCAATTAGCATTTTCTGTTATCCCTAATATTTTATCTGCGAAGCGTAATCCTAACCATCGTTAGAATTACACTTCTTGTTATGTACAAAGACGGTTACGCAAAAAAGCTCTTCACAAAGTCATGGTTGGCTAATTTAACTGGATCTGTTTCACCATTTAGATTAACTACCGATATTTTGCCATACCCTTCTCCTCGTGAGTTATCAATATCAAGCACCATCCCGATGATAGCCAATGACTTATCATTACGTAAATCGTGAAAATCTTTAATTGCTAACTCCACTTGCTGATTTACATTATTAATCACCGCATCGCGCCATTGTACCACATCGCTGCAAGTGCTATTAATATCTGATTTTTTAATTGATAGCGCCAGATGATCAATTTCGCGGATTATGCTTGAGTGTAAATTACTATAATCACCCATCGAAGCTTTAACTGCACCACATCCAGTGTGTCCCAAAAATATTAGTAGCGGCGTATTTAATACCCTTACCCCATATTCAATACACCCTTGGTTTAAGATATATTGGTTACCGATATTTCTTACGATGAAGAAATTGTTCTCAGGGTTAAACGTAAATGACGTACTATGCGCACGTGAGTCACAACACATTACCAGCGTACAAGCCGGAGTCTGGCTTGAGGCGAATGTTTTTATTTCACTCTCTTTAGCCTCAGTATAAGAACTATTGGTCTCCTTAATTGATTGTAATAAATGAATAACATCATCATTTTTTAGAATTAACTCCATCATCAGTCCTTTCATGTTCTATAAGAAGCACTATATTAGCATCAATTTAGTTGACATTTCAACTATTTTTGCTATTACGGTATTTTTAAGCAGATATAGCTGTGGTATAATTATCAGGTAACAAAAGCTTTATTAACTGATTTATACTAATTTAGGATCCATGCCAAGAATGTTATTACAAAGCAGCATCTTTAGAGAAATAGATAATCTATCCAGACATATCAATGTAATCTATGAAAAAATATTTAAGAAATATGGATTGCAGCGCGGTCAATTTGTCTTTATTACCCGGATAGTCGAAAATAAAAATATCAATTTAAAACAACTAGCACAAAATGTTAGAGTCGATAAAACCACAGTGACTAAAGCTATCCAAAAACTGGAGGACTCTGGTTATATAGTTAAAAAAATTGATCACATTGATAACCGCATCATCCATTTATTGCCGACGGAGAAATGTATTAGTATCTACAATTGCATTATTCAAGAAAAAAATCAGATATTAAGTAGCGTAATCAATAAATTTACTCCTCAAGAATTTGAGTTTTATATTAATATGACTATCAATATGAACTCATACTTAGATAAAATCCAATAATTCTATTGTTTTAATAACACACACAATTAAAAAGCTATAGCAATACTGTAGTTTTACTCAGATTAACTCACTCGCACTCACCATAAGTAAGCATCCAAAACAGCACCACTAGCTCCTCAATGCTGCAGTGCGATAAACACAAGTAAAACTCGCCAAGCACTTGGGGTTAAATGGTATAATCAAGGCATGTCATGCTATTTTCAGTGCCATGGGGTTAATTTTAGCTTATGGCAGTAGACGTGGTATTTTAAATCTAATTGCTTATGCAAGAAGTCTAGTATAGCCTTATTGATTTATAAACATAAACATTAACTAGGGAGTGCAAACTATCGTGGAATTAGCTAAAAATTTTTATACAATACACAAATTTGGCGGATCAAGTGTGGCTGACGCCAGCAGATTTATCGAAGTAACTAAAATCTTAAATGGTTCAAAAGAAATTATCGTTGTATCCGCAACCAAAGGTACAACCACCAAACTACAAAATATGTTGGATGCAGCCCGTGATGGACAATCATGGAAAATGGATTTAGCTAATTTAGAGCAAATGCACCAATTAATCGTTAAAAATCTATTACCAGAAAATAAACATGCTGAATTATTCTCGATATTAAACCACGATTTTAAAACTATTGCCAATATTTTTGATACCGTAAATCAAATTGGAACTTACTCCCCTGAAATTCAGGATTTTGTTCTGGGTTATGGTGAGCAATGGTCAGCACGAATTTTAGCGACTTTATTGTCATTACATAGCAAAGTACTATATCTTGATGCAACTGAAGTACTTTACTCTTACAAAAAAAGCGGAGTTGTCGGAATTGATTGGGAACGTAGTGAAAAAGCCATACAAGAATATTTTGCACATAAAGAGTTTGATCAATTAGTAATCACTGGTTTCATTGCTTCAACTGCCGAAGGCAAGCGGACTACTTTAGGACGTAATGGTAGTGATTATTCTGGCGCAATTTTTGCACGTTTATTCCACGCGGTAGAATTAATCATTTGGACCGATGTTGATGGTATTTATACTGCGCATCCGGCTAAAGTAAAATCGGCATTCTGCATTGATACTCTATCTTATAAAGAAGCCTTAGAATTAGCCTACTTTGGTGCCAGCGTGTTACACCCAATGACGATTTCTCCGGTTGCCGAAGAAAATATCCCGATGTATATCAAAAACAGCTACAACCCAACCGCAGCCGGAACTTACATCAGCCAAAGCTCAACTAAATCTAAGCACTTGATCAAAGGCTTAACCTATGTTGATGATATCGCACTTTTAAATATCGAAGGCGCGGGTATGGCTGGAGTATCAGGAAGCGCTGCACGTATTTTTGAAATTATGCGTCAATGTGAAGTATCCGTAATCTTAATTTCTCAAGCTAGTTCTGAGCATTCATTATGTCTGGCAGTTGCTAACAAATCGGTTAATGCTGCAATTAATGCCTTAAATACTAATTTAAAATTTGAAATTGATAATGGGCAAATTAATAAAGTAACCGCGGATACAGGCTGTGCAATCTTGGCTGCCGTTGGTGATGGTATGGTAGGTAATCCAGGTGTTGCGGGTAAATTCTTTGAAACTTTAGCTAAAGCCAATATCAATATTCGTGCAATTGCCCAAGCTGCTTCAGAACGTAATATTTCTGCGGTAATCAATAGCAAAGATATTAACAAAGCCTTGCAAGCGGCACACTCTGGTTTCTATCTATCCGATCAGGTAATTTCAGTTGGTCTGATTGGCCCGGGAGGAATCGGTTCTACTTTCCTCGATCAAGTCGAAGAAGCACGTGCTACGATTAAAGCTAAATACCATGTAGATATCTGTGTGCGTGGAATCATGAACAGCAAACAAATGTTACTTAGCGATAATGCATTATCAGGTAGCTGGCGTGATAATTTTGCCAATAACTCAATCGAGCCAGACATGGATAGCTTTACCGCCCATTTACAAAGTGGTGACGTTCCGCATGCCGTTATTATCGACTGTACTGCAAGCACTGCTTTATCTAAGCAATACCTAAGCTTTTTTAATCAAGGCTTTAACGTTATCACTCCAAATAAACATGCTAATGCTGGTGATATCGAATACCATAATCAAATTAAAGCAACAGCACGTAAAAATGGTAATCATTATTTATATGAAGCTACGGTTTGTGCTGGTTTACCAGTAATTAACACTCTACAAGATTTGATTAAAACTGGTGATGAAATTATTACCATTGAAGGTGTGGTATCTGGAACACTAAGTTTTATTTTCAATGAATTAGGTAAAGGACGCATTTTCTCTGACATCGTTAAAGATGCTAAAGAATTGGGCTATACCGAGCCAGATCCGCGTGAAGATTTATCTGGACAAGATGTTGCCCGTAAACTAGTTTGCTTATCACGTGAAATTGGTTACAATATTTCATTAAGTGATATCAGCGTAACTAACTTAGTTCCTGAAGAATTACGTAATTGCTCAGTTGATGAATTTATGACGCGTCTACCACAATTTGACGACCGAATTATGGGCATGACAAATGAAGCTGCAGCTAAAGGTGAAAAACTAACCTATGCAGGTAAAATTCATGCTGATGGCACGGTAAGTGTTGCGATTAAATCCGTAGCACAAAACCATCCGCTGGCACACCTAAACGGTACCGATAATATTATTATTTTCCAAACTAAGCGTTATGATGCAACGCGTCCAATGATTATTCAAGGTCCTGGTGCTGGTGCTGCGGTTACAGCGGCTGGTATTTTTGCCGACTTATTACGTTTAACTTCGTACTTATACTAAGCGGGAAAACATTATGAGTCTATTAAGAGCAGATGTTAACCGCGTAAGTGCTTTTGCGCCAGCAACCAGTGCTAATCTGGGAGTTGGCTTTGATATTTTGGGTCTTGCATTGGACGCGGTGGGTGACACGGTTACCCTAACTAAGCGCGCTGATAATCAAATTGTTATTGAAAAAATTAATTCAGTTACTGGCTTGCCACTCGAACCTACTAAGAACACCGCTTCATTTGCCGCGCAAAAAATGTGTGAAGATTTGGGTATCACCAGCGGATTTTCATTACAAATCGACAAAGGTATTGCAATGGGTTCTGGCATGGGTGGTTCTGCTGCCTCAGCTGTTGCCGCAGTAGTTGCGTTAAATGGATTCCTAAGCTCTCCAATTAGCAAAGAGCGTTTAGTTGAGTTTGCACTTTATGGTGAAGAGATTGCTTCTGGTGGACGTCATGCAGATAATGTTGCCCCTTGTGTTTTTGGTGGAATCACGCTTATTCGCAGTATTGACCCAATGGAAGTTATCAACCTACCCTACCCTGAGCTTTATTGTGTGATAGTTCATCCACATTTACAAGTTGAAACCAAAAGCGCGCGCGGCATCCTAAGCCCAAGCGTTGCACTAAAAAAACACGTTGAGCAATCAGCAGCTCTTGCCGCAGCAATCTGTGCTTTTTATCAAAAAGATGTTGAGTTACTGCGTCGTTCAATGCAAGATTTAATTATTGAACCGCAGCGTGCCGCTTTGGTAACTGGCTATTATGATGTTAAACAAGCCGCGCTTGATGCGGGTGCAATTAGTGCCACCTTGTCTGGTTCTGGTCCGAGTTTGCTGGCTTTTTGTGAAAGCAAAACTGGTGCTGAGTCAGTTGCACAGGCTATGCTTGCCGCATTTAAACAACATCAGGTTAACGCTGACCATTGGATTTCCCCGATCAACCCCAACGGCGCTTACACTCTTTGATTTTGAATTAATTTATACTGAAAATAGGAATATAATAATATGTTATTTTATAGTACCCGCGACAAAAACAACACCAAAACAGTTAGTCAAGCGATTTTACAAGGACTGGCTGAAGATGGTGGTTTATTTGTCCCACAACAGTTCCCACAAATTGACTGGGCAAAACTCGATCCTAAACTTAGCTATCCACAGTTCGCTGCCACAATTTTGGCAGATTATTTCAAAGGTGATGAGCTTGAATCACAATTAGCTGATATTTGCAAAAATGCCTTTAATTTCCCATTGGTAGTTCGCCCACTAAATGACAATACTTCAATCATGGAATTATTTCATGGTCCAACCCTGTCATTTAAAGATTTTGGCGCGCGCTTTTTAGCCGAATGCATGAGCCGTCTATCTAAAAACCGTAAAACCACGATCATTGTTGCAACCTCTGGTGATACTGGTTCCGCAGTAGCAAGTGCCTTCCATCAAAAATCTAACGTTGATGTAGTAGTAATGTTCCCTAAAGGACAAATCTCCAAACGTCAGGAACAACAAATCACTTGTTGGGGTGATAATATTTGCGCATTAGCGGTTGAAGGTACTTTTGATGATTGCCAAAAAATCGTTAAACAAGCATTTAGCGATGAATGGTGGACATCTCAGGCACATTTAAGCAGCGCTAATAGTATCAACATTGCGCGTCTATTACCACAATTAACTTACTATGCTTATACCAGCTGGCAGTTTTACCTGACTAATAAAGAGCAGGCTGGTTATGTAATTCCAACTGGTAATGTTGGTAATTCAACTGCAGCGTACTGGGCTAAAGCAATGGGCTTTCCAATTCGTGAAATTGTATTAGCGACCAATGCCAACCGGGTTATTTCTGATTATATCAGCATTGGTAAATTTGAACCTAAAGCCAGTGTCGCAACGATTGCCAATGCGATGGATGTTGGTAACCCAAGTAATTTTGAGCGCCTAAGTCATTTATATAATACTTTGGATAGTTTCAAAGCTAATGTAACCGCTTTTAGCGTGAACGATGAGCAAATCCGTCAAATTATCCGCGAAGTAAATCAGCAGTTTAATTATGTAGTGTGTCCGCACACCGCAACTGGCTATTTTGCGCGTAAAGAACTAAGCGCTGCCCCATGGATAATTGCCGCAACCGCTGACCCATGCAAATTTGAAACAATTATCGAACCAATTACTGGCACAATACTTCCTGTTGCCAAGCAATTGCAAGCGATTTTGGCAAAACCTGCTCAAGTAGTTGAAGTCTCTGCTAATATCAAAGCAGTACAACAAGCCTTTGCTAGCAAATAGCTTCGTTATTAAGCAGATGGAATGTGTTAAAATTCTTGCCTCTTAAATGAATGATAATCACATGAATAACAATATTAGCATAACCGCCAAATTAAATACACTACTCGTTTTATATACTGCAGGCGCATTAATCTTTCAGCCACTGGCAAGTGTAATTCAAATCGGAATGTTAATTTATCTGAGCCTCAAAAAAGAATGGAAATATTTTACTTACGGTACAATACTTTTTATCTGTGCCGCAATAATTAGCGCGGCGTTCTATAAGCATGGCTTAGAGCAAAATAAACAATTTTATATGATTGCTCTGGCCGTGAGTGTTTTTGCCAACTTATTTTGGTTTGCGGCAACTATCAAGCAATTAAAACGAATTTTATACAGCGAATAATTTAATATCAATAATCTCCAATAAGGTAAGTATCCAGATGGCAATTAAACCACGTGTTTTCAAAGCTAATATTCAAATTGCGGACATGAATCGGCATTATTATCAAGATCATCTTCTCACTATTGCCCAACATCCTTCTGAAACTGATGAGCGGATGATGGTACGTGTCTTAGCTTTTGCACTCAATGCTAATGATAACCTCAGCTTTGCTGAAGGAATTACTGATACCAACCACGCTGATTTATGGGACCGTGATCACAATGAACATATTGCACTATGGATTAGTGTCGGATTGCCTGATGAGAAATTAATTCGTAAGGCTTCAATTCGTGCGGGTCAGGTAATTGTTTATAGCTACGGTGGACGCCCGGCAGAAATTTGGTGGAATAAGTTAAATGTATCCGATTATGCCAATTTAAAAGTAATTAATTTATCAGAACAGGATAGCAAAGAACTAGCGCTAATGTTCTCGCGTGGGATGAAAATGAGCTTCACGATTCAGGAGGATGACGTATTGATAACCAATGATACGACAACACTTAATCTAACCTTACAAAAACTAAAATAGCTATGAATCTGATTGAGTATTAAAAAAGCCTCATGATTAACATGAGGCTTTTTGCTTTATTGCGAAAAGTAATTTTGTGCTTAAGACGCAGCAACAACTTTGCGAACAAGTTTTTCTTTAATACGTGCTGATTTACCTGAACGATCACGTAAATAGTATAATTTAGCACGACGAACGTCACCACGGCGTTTAACTTCGATCGATTCTACTAATGGTGAATATGTTTGGAATGTTCTTTCAACACCTTCACCGGCAGAAATTTTACGCACGATGAATGCTGAGTTAAGACCACGATTACGTTTAGCGATTACTACACCTTCATACGCCTGTAAACGCTCACGGTTACCCTCTTTTACTTTAACTTGCACAACAACTGTATCACCAGGTGCAAATGAAGGGATAGTTTTATTTAAACGAGCAATTTCTTCCTGCTCAAGAATTTGAATGATGTTCATTATATTTTCCTTATCTTGTTCCTACCATTTGACTACTGCGTCTATGAAGCAATACCATCGTTGCAACTTCAAGTCGCAATCCTCATGTACTATGCCGTACATTCCGGTTGCTTGTTTCAGCTGCGCCTCGTTCTTGCTGCATATACTTGCAGTCACCAACTTAATGGCTAAGATATAGCTAATCTTGCGATTTGGCTAACATCTCAGATAGTAGCCGAGATTCTTCTTTGGTTAATTTACGCGTTTGCAATAATTCCGGGCGTCTTTGATAAGTCCGCCACAAGCTTTGCTGCAAGCGCCATTTTCTAATTTGTTCGTGATTTCCCGAAAATAATACTTCCGGTACTTTGGCATCCTGATAATCACGTGGAACGGTATAGTGCGGACAATCCAGCAAACCATCCATAAACGAATCACATTCAACCGACTCCTGAGAATTCATCGCTCCGGGGATCTGACGCACAACAGCGTCCATTATCAGCAAGGCTGGTAACTCACCACCAGAAACTACAAAATCGCCGACCGAGAGCTCTAGATCAACATTACGTTGAATAAATCTCTCATCAACGCCCTCATAGCGTCCACAAACAAAAATCACGCCTGTCTCTTGGGCTAATTGATTAATCAGCTCTTGATCAGCACGTTTCCCCTGTGGCGATAAATACACCACGACAGGTTTTGCAACTCCACACGCTGCTTGTTTCGCTTTAGCCGCAGCTAATGCTAATTCAAGCGGTTCGATTTTCATGACCATGCCAGGTCCGCCACCGAAGGTCTTATCATCTATCCGACGATAATTATCGCTAGTAAAATCACGCGGGTTTATCGCATCTAATTGATACAAATTATTTGCCAATGCGCGGGCAACAATACCATGCTGGTTTGTCGCTGCAAACATCTCTGGAAAAATGGAAATGACACTAAAGATCAATAATCCAAACCCCAATCAACAATAATTTGTTTATTTTGCATATCAACTTTGACAACATACTGCGCAACAAACGGAATTAAACGCTCTTCTTGTTCAAGCTTGGCAACCAATACATCATTAGCACCAGTCTCCAGTAGGTCTTTTACAATCCCCAGAGATTCACCTTGAACATTGATAACATTCAGACCAATTAAGTCAACCCAGTAAAATTCGTCTTCGTCTAAAGCTGGAAATTCTTCCCGATCAACCGCAATAATTGTTCCTTTAAGAGCAAAGGCAGCATCACGATTATCAACTCCAGCGAGCTTTGCATGAAACACACCGTCTCGCGCAAAACTTTTTTCAATTTTTTTGCTAAGAACTGTGCCATCTTTGAGCTTGAGATACACTTGCGTATATCCATCCAAAGAGTCACTATATTCTGTCGCCGTCTTAATTTTTACCCAACCTTGAATACCAAAAGCATTGGCTATATAGCCCATATCAATTAGATTTGCAGGTATAGACATCAATTAAGCGTTATTTTTGATAAGTTTTTTAACTGCAGGAGACACTTGCGCGCCAACTGAAGTCCAATGAGCAACACGTTCGCTATTAATACGAACAGCTTCTACACCCTCAGCCGCAACTGGATTGAAGAAACCTAATTTCTCGATGAAACGTCCATCACGACGTGCACGAGAATCAGCAGCAACGATGCTGAAATATGGACGGTGTTTATTACCACCACGTGCCAAACGAATAACTACCATTGTGTTATTTCCTATTAAATATAAAGATTAAACAATAAAGCACGTGATTTTACATCATTTTGTACTAGCGAGTCAAGGATAAAAACCACTATAGATAAAGGACATTTGACTAGCTAGATTAGTGTGTTGTAAAATAGCGCAATCAGTATTTTTATAACCTTGTGTTTTAGTTCAAAAATAATAGCTAATTCCCAGTATAACCGCTTATCTAGTTATTTTTTAGCTTTTTTTAACCGAGTATTTAAATTTTACTACCGCAAAGTTTAATTCAATACTGGCTTCGGTCTCTTCTGTGTCAAGCTTATCTGGAACAACTAAGTCGGAAATAATATCACCAGCTCGCTGCATTAGTGACTGCTGCTCTGGGCTATTTTCTTTAACCATTGGCAATTGATTAACAATCCCGCTAACTTCACGCACTTTAGCAAAAGTATCAATGATTGCTAAGGTTGTTTCGGTTGCTTTTGGACTTTTAAGGATAGTTGCTAACATGTATAACCCTCGCTCAGTAAAAGCTTTGGGTAAAGTTGACGAAAATTTTAATTTTTTGAGGTGGTCACAATTTGTGACCACCTCTATTTTTTCTTCTGTCGTTAGCTCAAATACATATTCATCAGGAAATTTTTCAGGATTTCGACTAACCGCTTGATTAATTTCTTTAGTCTCTACACCATATAGTTCAGCAACATCACTATCAATAATAATTTTTTGGTCTCGAACTTCAATGATCTTATTCTCGACTTCTTCATAGTTTATAACATTCATCTAACTCTTTCAAAACAAGCATACGCAATTTTAAACCATAACCACTCTATTTGTAGCCAGTACCACAGCCCATACCGCCATTTGAACCTTAATAAAACATCAATTCAATGGTAGCAATATTAAGTACCACAATATTGTACAGTTAGATTAATTTTTACGGCGAATAAAGCTATTTTTATTGGCACGAAGTTTAAGCACCATTAAAATTGCTTCTTTAAAGATACTACCTGACATTTTTGATTGCCCCAATACTCGGTCTTCAAAAATAATTGGCAATTCTTTAATTTTAAAACCATTCAAATAAGTCTTATATGTAGTTTCAATTTGAAACGAGTATCCGGTTGACTGAAGCTCATTAACCCCAATAGTTGCTAAAACCTCGCGGCGAAAACATTTAAAACCGCCAGTTAGATCATTAAATGGCAAGCCTAAAATAATTTTTGCATAGAGGCTACCACCACGACTGATAATTTTACGCTTCAAGCTCCAATTAACGACACCACCGCCAGCCACATAACGACTACCCAAAACTAAGTCATAACTCTCTAAGCTTTTAAACATTTCTGGTAGGTATTTAGGACTATGCGAGAAATCAGCATCCATTTGCCCAATTAGATCATAATCGCGCTCTAAGCCCCAATTGAACCCAGCCACGTAAGCCGTACCCAAACCGAGTTTACCCGCGCGTTTCATCAAAAAAAGCTGTCCGGCATACTTTTCAGCCATCAAACGCTCAACAATTTCATAAGTTTTATCCGGTGAATTATCATCAATCACTAAAACATGCGTATCCGGCACATAGCTAAACACTTCAGCTAATAATTTTTCAATATTGTCTTTTTCATTATATGTTGCAATAATTATCATTTTTTTCATAGTTATACTTTGAACCTTCATAAGTTGAGCTTTTATGTATAGACTCTAAGTGATCTCAATTATAGCTAGGAGTATTGATGAAAAAGGCGACGCAGTGTAGAAAAACTACATAAGGAGTCTTTTTTAGCAATACGACAACGCTAGAATTGTGAGCACGACGAGTGTAGCCCCTTAATTGCTTAGCCGATATACATAAAGTTTATTATTCACAAAACTATCCCGGTAACCAACCGTAGGTAGTGCTTCAATATTTTTAAAATATGCTTTAAGCTGTTCTTGATAAATTGGATCGTTGCCATCACAGAAATACACTGCATTTTTAATCGGTAGACTTAAATTTTTATTCCAGTCACTATAGCTGTTGCTATATTTAAAATTACTCAGCACATAGGTGCGTCCACGATTTAAATAGTACCAGCCACGTGAAGCATTACCATAATCACAAGCCAAAATTATATCATCAGCCTGTAAATAGTTATTATTGATCTGGTTATAAAGTTGAGCATTACCCATAAAAGCATTAATTGCCGGGATTTTACTGCGATACTCCCGCGGAACAAATGTACGCGGCATCTTAACTATCGGTAATAAGATTAACACCAAAGTAATCGCCACACGATAAGTCCATTTTATATTATATTCTGCAAGACAGGCAGCCAGAAAAATAATTCCGCCAATAAAGGCAGGTGCTACCCAATTGGCTTCCATAAATTTATATAAACTATTATAAGCAAAGAATAAAACCACAAAGACAAAGATAGACACCAATAAAAGATACTTGGGATTATGAATAAGCTGCTTACGCTTAATAAATATAAAGGTTAGTAATGGTAAAGAAATAAATGGATTAGCAGCACCAATAGTTGCACCGATATAATCCCAAAGCCCAGCCAGATTTATCTGTCGTTCGCTCGCTACCCCATGGTGAAATTGAAAAGCGAATGACGCCCAATCATGCTGATAATTCCAAATAATTACCGGACTGAACACCAGTAGAGCCAAAAGCAATGCTAGATAAACATCTTTTTTGAAGAGTAAATGACGTTTTTGTGGACTTAATAATAAAAAAATCAGCACTCCGGGCAAAATTAAGATCGCGGTATATTTGGATAATAACGCACAACCTAAAGCGACTCCAGCTGCATAGATTGCACTTTTTTTCTCAAAGAGCAGCCCTTGAATCAGGAAATATAACGTTATGCTCCAGAACATCATCAGCGGACAATCGATCGTAGTAATAAAAAAATCACCCTCCAAGATTGGCCATGCCAGCGCCATAATTATAGAAATATCAGCCGCTTTTTGTCCAAATAGGCGCTTGGTGCTTAAATAAATCATGATAATCGTAACCGTGCTACAAATCACAGCAGTTAAGCGAATAAAAAATGCTTGGTCAGATAACAATGTAGTTAAGCGAATTAAATATGCAATCATTGGTGGATGGTCATAATATGAAAGCTGAAGATTTTTACTCCACACCCAATAATACGCCTCATCAAAATGTAACTGCAAATTCTGATTAAACATTATATGCGTAAAAACCACCAAAACGAATAGCAATAAAACTTTAAGATTCATTCGCTGCATAGTTAGCTCACCTGCTTATTCATAAAATATTTATCGACTAACTTAGTTACCAATATATTCACCACCCAGACTAAAATTGCTGCCATAAAGATATCACTGATATAATGCCCACCCTGTAAGAAACGAACCACCCCGACCAGAACAAAACCTACGCCACATAAAGTTATACCTAATTTACGCCGCCTGGCAGCAATAAACGGTACACCGATAAACGCACCAATTGAGACATGCCCAGATGGAAAACTATTATCTTTTGGACGTCCTAAATGTGGTTGCCAAGGAAATGAAAATGGATGATGATCCCGAATTACCTGATACGGTCTTGCCCGCCCCCAATTATCTTTAAACAGGGTATTTACCAATAATCCTGGCCCCAAGGCTAGACTTAAGTAGCTAATCAGCACCATTCGACGCACAGCATTTTTCTGCCTGGTTGAAGATTTGCGCTTACGGATTAAAATAACTAACGGAACGACGATTAATAAAACCGTTGAGACTGAGACAGCATAATAAACTACTTTACACCAAAGGCTTAGCTCGCCATAAAAATGATTAGTTTTAAAATCAAAAGGAACGATGGCGTACTGTTGATCCAAGTATGGACTTAAACCAAGAACAAGCAAACTGCAAAAAAACAAGATTATAAGGTACTTTTTTAGAGGTGTCATATTTCATTCTGCTAAATTATTTAGCATAATTCTAACATGATTTAATAACTTTTGTGCCGAATGATGGATCAAGATGCAAAGTAATACAAGACGACAAGATATGGATTTTGATAACTTAAAAACGATACTTGGGATAAACAAGGTAATTTGATGTGGCGGAAGCTGTGAGATTCGAACTCACGAAGGACTTGCATCCTTGCCAGTTTTCAAGACTGGTGCATTCAACCGCTCTGCCAAGCTTCCTTTAGGTTGAGAACGGTATTATAACCACAGACAATTATCTTTTGCAACTTTTTTTTCAGTAATGCACTCTCTTTATTGCGCTGCAATAAAATATCCTACTGAAATCATGCTATAATTCGGAAGTTTTTACGCCATAAAATAAAAGATAATCGATACTAAAACAACTCCAGCCACATGGCTTTCCTAAATAGGACTATAAATCAACTAAAGCGCATTTATCGTAACTCATTAATAATCTATTGTGGCTTTAGTCTACTTATTTTTATTTCATGCTTAATCATGATTAGACCAATTAACCAACTAATTCAAGGAATAACGACGTGACAAAAAAGAGCTCTGATACTTTTGAAAGTGCAATTAATCAACTAGAAACTATCATTCGGGACATTGAAAATAATCAAATTGATTTAGAAAGTGCATTAAATCAGTATAAACATGGCATGGAACTGGTAAAATTCTGTCAGGACAAGCTTCGTGATGTCGAGCAAAAGATTAAAATTCTCGATCAGGAGACGAATCAACTGAAGAACTTTCAAACGGAATAATATGCTGAACTTAGAACAATGGCGAATAGAGACCTTGGATGAAATTGAACAGTCTTTAAACCAAATCTTAACTATCCCGAGTAGCTGCTCATATTTGCTTGATGCTATTCGTTACTCAACGTTGGATGGCGGCAAACGAATTCGACCTCTGTTTACTATGGCAGCAGGCAGCTTAAATAATGCCAATCCGTTAAATTGTCGCTTGATTGGTTGTGCTATTGAGATGATTCATTGTTTTTCGTTGATTCATGACGATCTTCCAATTATGGATAATGACGATTTACGGCGCGGAAAACCAACTAATCATAAGGTCTATGGCGATGCAGTTGCACTCTTGGCTGGTGATGCCCTTCACGCATTATGTTTTGAAGTACTAAGTTCAACCCAGCTAAGCATCGCCCCTGAGCGTAAACTACAAATTATTGCATTAATTGCCAAGTCGATTGGGATTGAAGGAATGGTTTGTGGACAAACCATTGATTGGCTTAGCACTGGGAAACAAATTAATCTGCAACAGCTTCAACAAATGCACAACTTAAAAACTGGAGCTTTGCTACGTGCCGCAATTTTAACCGGGTATTTAGCCGGAGATGAATTTAATCAGCAGCAATATGCAGATATTGACGTGATTGCGCAAAAAATTGGTCTACTTTTTCAAATTATCGATGATATTATTGATGTAACTGAAGATACAGATACACTTGGTAAAACGGCAAATAAAGACTCCGAGCAGGATAAAGCGACCTATGTCAATATATTGGGGCTGGAAACAGCACAAGAAACAGCTAAGCAGCTTCATTTTGAAGTTGTCGAGTTACTACAAAAACTTAAATATAGTTCACAGTTAGAATTCTTAGCTGATACGGTTTATTATCGCAACTCTTAGATAAAAGATAAATATACATGACTCATCAACAATTACTACACAAAATTAATTACCCACATGAATTGAGGCAATTAAACCGTCAGGAACTCTATACTCTTGCTCAGGAATTACGCAGCTTTATTTTGAGTAATGTTAGTAAAACCGGCGGACATTTAGCATCAAATTTGGGATGTGTCGAGTTAACCATAGCTTTGCACTATGTCTATAACACCCCTGAGGATGCATTGGTCTGGGATGTTGGTCATCAATCTTACCCGCATAAAATCCTGACTGGACGCCGAGAAAAAATGGACAGTTTACGCCAAATGGGAGGATTGTCTGGCTTTCCAAAACGCGGAGAAAGTGGGTATGACACCTTTGATGTTGGTCATTCATCAACTTCAATTTCTGCAGCACTGGGAATGGCAGTTGCTAATCAACTTCGCGGACGGGATAATAAAGTAGTCGCGATAATCGGCGATGGCTCAATGACTGCAGGTCTTGCCTTTGAAGGGCTGAATAATGCTGGCTGGTTAGAAACTGATATGCTGGTAGTTCTCAATGACAACGAAATGTCAATTTCCGAGAGCGTTGGTGCAATTAGCTCATACTTATCGCAAATTCTTGCCAGCCGCTTTTATAACAAAGTCAAAGGCACGGCCAATAAAGCGCTCAGTATTATGCCGGGGATGCAAAAACTGGCGCATAAAGTTGAAGAGCATATGAAAGGCATGGTAATGCCAAGCACAATGTTTGAAGAGCTGGGATTTAATTATATCGGACCAATTGACGGACATGATTTAGAACAGCTTATCGACACCTTGAGCGAACTTAAAAATTTACCCGGTCCACAATTCTTGCATGTCGTTACCAAAAAAGGACAAGGTTATAAATTAGCGGAAAACGATCCAATCGGTTATCATGGGGTCAATAAATTTAACCCCAATGAAGGAATGGTTAGCAATAAAAGTACTGCGCTAAGCTATATGCATGTTTTTGGCAAGTTTCTCTGTGATATAGCTAAAATTGATGATGAATTTATTGCAATCACTCCCGCGATGCGCGAAGGATCTGGAATGGTTGAATTTGCAAAACTATACCCTGAGAAGTTTTTTGATGTTGGGATCGCCGAACAGCATGCAATTACATTTGCCGGGGGTGCTGCCACTAAAGGAATTAAACCAATTGTGGCAATCTATTCAACCTTTTTACAACGTGGCTATGATCAGCTTATTCATGATGTTGCGTTACAGGAAGTTTCAGTTTTATTCGCGATTGACCGTGCTGGTGTGGTTGGTGCAGATGGTCCAACTCATATTGGGGCGTTTGATTTGAGCTTCTTACGTTGCATTCCTAATCTAATAATCATGACACCAAGTGATGAGAATGAGTGCTATCAAATGCTTTATACTGGCTTTAGAATCAATAATCAATCATGTGCGGTACGCTACCCTCGTGGTGCAGGTATCGGACAAGAATTAGATACTGAGTTTAAAATGATTCCAATCGGTAAAGGGCGTGTAGTTCGAGAAGGTCACAAAATTGCTATTTTGGCATTTGGTTCAATGTTACAGCCCGCGCGTGAAGCTGCACAAGAAATTGATGCAAGCGTTTGCGATATGCGTTTTGTTAAACCTCTGGATCGTGATTTACTAGTGCAAATCGCTAAAACTCATGAGTTTATTGTAACAATCGAAGAAAATGTGATTGCGGGAGGCGCAGGATCAGCTTGTGCAGAGGCGTTGCAGGATTTAAATATTCAGCGACCAATATTACATTTGGGAATTCCAGATCAATTTATTGAGCATGGAGATCCTAAATTATTACTAGCATCAATCGGATTAGATGGTGTGGGGATTCTTAATTCTATTCGCCAAAAAAACTGGTTTTAAAATAATCTTTAGAAGGAACTATAAATAATGAAAAAAATACTCATCGTACTTGCTGCGACTACTTCAATCCATGCTTTCGCTGACAAAGTTTATCTTGAACCACAATATACCGTGGCAATTGAGTCAGCCAGCTTTGAATCCAGCACACAAAATTTTACTACTAAAACACTAACGCCAATAGTCTATGAAGATCGTCTATTGCCAGCTGGAGAAAGTATTGTCCTAAGCTGTGAAAATAATAAGCCTATAATTCGCAAAATAGACCAACAAGAACTAAAAATCCCAGTACAACTTGCCAATAATACCAAACAAGCAACTAATTGTGCAAGCCCTAACCTTGGTCTATTCTGGGCTCAGGATGAATATAAAATTAAGAACGATAATATTGTAAGCATTGATGATAAAAAATTTAGCGTGATTCCTTTTAGTGCAACAATTCCATCTTCAGCAGATGGTAAAATTGTCAGTGTTAGCAGTGATGGTAATTTAATTAATCTATTGGTAAATAAAGCCAAATATTTTAAAAAAGCGCAATTCTACGGCACAATCGATGGAATTAGTTATTTGCTCCAATCAAGTAACGATGACAAAAAATTTACCGTCCATGTAGCTGATTTGCAAAAATTACTGGTTACCGATGAAAACGGGCAAGTTCTGGCAAGCATTGACTTCCCAAGTTACGAATAATTAATATCACTACAATCAAAAAAGTATAGCACAATCGCTATACTTTTTTTAATGACTTCCACGCCACGGGTTTGCGCAAAGCCCCCCCTCCAAATCCATAGCTAAACCAGCTATTTTATAACTTGACTTGAAATAAAGATATAATCATCGTTAATTTACACATAAAAATCATCATAATGCGTTTTAAATTACATCTCAAATTAATATTACTTTACTCAAATCAGACAGAGAAAGCTAGTATCACGACTTAAATCAAACACTACAAAACATAGACAACTCAAGCATAATACACTGTAACAAAACAACTTACTCAAGTACAACAGATTAAATAAAACTAACTCAAGACACCTAATTCTATACCCCTTTATAAATACAACTCACATGTATCCATGGACTAAAATGTGGTTGTTGATTTCATTTTATTGTTTGATAATACATTCTGCAAATGGCAATATGCATTGCTTGGAGGCAAGAAATATTATTAGTTTGCATAACTTCAAATTTTAACTTATAAAGGAATTAGAGCAAGATGAGAAATCATAAATTAAAAGTATTGAGTATTGCATTGCTACTTCTAGGTGGATGTACTAGTGGTGGTAATAACTCTGCTACAGGTGCTCCTGTAATTGAACCAATTGCCACACAACAAAAAATATTCTTTGATGACATAAGTCAAATCCCTGCACAAGGTACAGATAAAAGTTTTATTATTCGCTTGCATAACAACAGTAGCCGACTTAGTTTACAAAGCATCGGTGTGCTTGATCCGACTAACAATAAAGTAGTGAATGATTTAGCAGATGTGAAAAGTGATATGTGCTCAACTATTCCTGCTAATAATAATTGCAGCTTAAATATAGTGCCTCATTTACAAAAATCAGGTAGCTTTATTTTGCAAGCAAAATTAACCGATAATAAAGGCAAGCTACACACAGTTAACCAATTGATTCGCCTGAGCGATAAAATAGCATCCAACAATGGGATTTTGTTTGATAATGATTTGACAAGCGTTAGCGCTCCAGAGGGGGTTTATCATCTGGCATTGCCGGTGATGCTTGATGAGCAGTTTGATAAACTCAAGGCCAGCAATGGTAGCGTGTTGTGTTCAGGCGGCTTTAACCCGGGGAGCAACTGTACTTATTTTGTTGATGGTAAGGCTTTAGGTGATAATACACTGGTAGCAACTAAACTTGAAGGTTACCGCAATGGTAAACTAGTTGCAACTAGATCTTATACGACACGGGCAACTACAGATATTCGCGCTAACTTGTTGATTTCCCAACCCGAGGATATTACTATTGCGGAGAATGCCAGCGAAAGTAGCGTGAATATTATTTTATTCAATAATGGTCTTGCGTCAGCGACCAGCATAGTTCCTGGAGTGACTGATGCTAATAGTCGTTTGAGTATTCTAGCAAGTACTTGTCCGACAGACTTAGCACCCGGTGCAAATTGTAACTTTAGCGTAAAAGCACAAAGTGAAGTCCACGGAGCTGGTACAGTAGAGGCAGAGTATCATAACGGTATTACTGTAGATAAAGTTAGCACCAATATTGTCTATACTAAAGCAAATCTTCCGGCTAAACTTGTCCTGAGTTCTGTAGCGGGTAGTTTGAGTAATTCATTTGTTGGAATTCCGGCTACTGAATATTTAGTAATCTCAAATACTGGTACAAGAAAACTAACTGCGCTTAGCTATAAATTGGATAAGACTACTGATTTTATGCTTAGCGGAGCTAGCTCTGGTGTAGTGACTGCCTGGGAACTAGTGGTTCCTTAGTGCTTGAACCAGCACAAAAATGCGCTTTAAAAGTAGTTTACACACCAACTGCTGCAAGCACTGGGTTCAATGAGTATAAGTTATCAGTTATTGGTAACTATACTAACTCCAACAATTTAACAGCAAGCATTATTAGTGAGTTAAGCCGTCCATACTCAGCATTGGGTGCGGCAAATGTATTAGGGTTAAGCGCAGAGAGCTTTAATATTATAGCTAAAATAAATACAACAGAATCACGTAATTTAGTGGTGACTAATAGCAGTCCATTTGATGTAACTTTAGGTACTCTAGCACTTAATCCGACCTCCTCTGTGACTGGTTTGACGATTAATGGAGTTCCTGCGAGTGGAAACAGGTGTATGGATAATAGCGTTCTTAGTAATGGCAGTAGTTGTAATATTGTGGTTAAGTATGATGCGCCAGCTACAGCTATTGCTGCAACTTCGGCTAATCTAGTTATTCCTGTTACTAAAATTGGAACTACGACTGCTCCAGCAAACACTAAACGTGAAGCTAATATTACTGTGCGTGCGGTTACTAACTTTGCTCCAGCAAATATTCAAGTTGTGATTACGCCTCCAAGTCCATTACCAAGTGGTGTTTCGGCGGCAGGTTTAAATACTTATAGTATCCTTGGATTGCCTGGAAATAGTCTTAAATTAACCTATAAATTTACTGCTGAAACTGGTAAAGGTGATGCGGCTTCATTTAATGTTAGCTCGGCGGGATTACCTGTTGGTGCGCAGATTATTTCGACAGGCACTACTTGTCCAACCGATGTAGCTGTAACTAGTCTTAATGCCAGCCAGAGTTGTGAGGTTGTAGTTGAAGCACCTCGTGCGAGCTTAGTTGTAAATGGGCTGCTGACTAATAGTCAGATTAACATTAAATTACCATATAGCTGGCAAGATGTGAATAGTACTGGTGTGCCTCAATTTAATAAACTGGATGCGACTGAGCAAATAATTAATGTCACAACTGATTGGTTGAATAATTTAAGCGTAATAGCGACTAAGGACTTTAGCATCATTGGTGATCTTGCAACTACAACAATTACTGCCAAGTTTAATAATACTGTAGCTGGTTCCGGTGTGACTTTCCCATTGATTGTTTACTCATCGATTGCAGGAAATCTATCGACTAATGCTCAATGTTTCATCCAGAAAGGACTGACTTCTTGTGAGCTTAACTTGAGTATCCCAGCCATAATGCCAAATGCTACATATTATGTAGATACCATAATTACGGATAGCAGTACTCAACCCCGAACTTACCGCAAAAGTGTTTCAGTTACTAAAAAATAATTTATAAATTTATCTTTTAACAAAGAGTGGTGACTCAATCACTCTTTGTTACTCTTCATTAATGTTTTTATATTTAAGTGTGTGAAAAAATGACTTCAATAAAACTAAAATCGTTCAAACTAGTATATCTGTTATCATTAATAAGTTTACTTAGCGCATGTAACGGTGGTATTACTCCCAATAAACCTAGTTCTAATGCTAATCAGGTCATAATGGCGCAAGAAATTTCGTTTGATCAAATAGGACAGATTCCGGCTGACGATAAGCCGCATAGCTATTTTATTCGCTTATTTAATTATAGTGATAATGATTATCAGTTAAAGCAGTTAAGCTTAACTAATATCACTACCCCCCAACTAGCCAAAGAAATAATGCTTGATGCTTTAGGCTGTAAAAAAATTAGCGCACATGGCGAATGTGAAATTAAACTCAGCGGAATTTTTAAGCAAGCCAAGAGCTATCTAATCAAAGCCATACTTAGTGATGCCACAGGTGCCGAAGTAAATACGCATCAGATGTTACGCGTAGTGGAGTATCCCGCAGTAGATGCGATTGAATTGCCTGGTTATGGCAATGCCATAGCAAATGTTAGCACCAATCAGCAATTAAATCTAGTCTTACCCTTTATCTTGCGCAATGATCTAAGCCAGCTAAACACGGTAGATAGCGCCAATATTCATTGTGAAAATAATTATTATCGTAAAGGTAGTGCTTGTAGCTATCAGTTAAGCACTAATTTTCAAAATAGCCAAGAAGTAACTACTCATATCAGCGCAACAACTATGCAAGGGATTAAATCCATCGCTAACAGCATAAGCAAAATCACAACCGCTCAGCAGGCTAATTTATTGGTTTCTCAAGCACGCGAGATCGACTTATCAACATCGCCTGCTAATCCATCTACAACAATTAGTCTTTATAATAATGGTACTACAGTGGCACAAAATATCCAGCTCCAATTGCCCGCGGATAAACAATTAAAAGTACTTGATGGTGCAACTAACTGCACGACAACACTTGTACCGGGTACGAGTTGTAACTATACTTTGAGGGTAGAAAAGATTGAGCAGAGTGCTATTAAAGATATTAGTCTTAGTTATCAGGCACACTCAGGGGCAATTACTGAAGAGCTTAAGCTTCCGCTAGTGGTAATCGCTCCAGCCCATAAGCTTGAGCTACTCTTAGAGCCAGATCGTTCATTTGATACGGCTAGGGTTGCTGTAGACTATCCGCTATTGCTAAAAGTTAAAAATACAGGTACGCAGACGATGAGTAATCTTCGAGTCAATGGAGACCCATTTGATATCACTGGGTATCAGATGGGTAGTGCACTTTCCTTATGTAGGCTCAATGACGCGAGTTTTAATCTAGTCCCTGATACATCCTGTTATGTTTATGCACGAGTAGACAATAATCCAGACGTGGAGCTGTCAACTACTGGAACTGTCACCCTCACAGCTGATGCCAAGAATAATACTGCGAGTTATTTAGCTAAGCAGGATAACATCAATATTGCGCCGGATAGTGCGCTGCAAGTTAACTATCTCGCAGGACTAGAGTGGAGTTGGTTAGAGTATTATCAAAATGATAATTACTTAGATAAGATAACCGTAAAAAACATCGGTAGTCGGGCAACCACTCCGCAATTAGAAGTGCTATTACCAACAGAGGTATTTAATGTCGTAAATAATTGTAATGTTTCATTAGCCGCAAATAGCGAGTGTACAATCAAGTATAGTCCAACGATACAATTGAATTCGCCACAAAAGATTTTTAGTATCAAGAATGCGGCGGCGAAAGCTCCGCGTGAAACAATATTGAATATTGTTGATACCTTTGTGTTTACCGGTGAGAAACGCTATACTGAGCAAACACCACGGAAATATACCCTAAGCCCAGTAATCAAAAAATCACTGTGGCAGATCGAGTCAGTGTCGGGTGGTGTGTGGGATAAAACTGCACATGCTATTGGCGGACCTGGTGGTACTTATGAAAATCGGAATTCTCCGGTAATATTACCACTAGGTCCAGAAGCGGAAGATCCCCGAGATTCAGGCTCAAGCTATTTCTTTCGAGGTTATATTCAGCAATGGGATAGTGCTGCTATAGTTCCACAGTATGCAGATCAAGTACAATATAAATTCCCAGCACTAAACTTATACGGTGCACTAGGTAGCGCAGATGCTTTAGGATATGCTAAACTAAGTTATATAAACAGCTTAGGTAATCAAGTAGCTATTGATTTTCCAATTCGCTTAAGTCATTATCGTCCAGCAGATGTCTGTGGAATTGGGTGGCGGCACCCTTTAGGTAGTGCAGGATACTTTGCAAGTAGGTGTCAAAATTATAGTTTTGCAAAAATGCATGATGTGAATATTTATATCTGGGGACCGGATCTAAGTTCACAACAAAAACAGGACTACTGTGCGGCAACACAAAATAGTGAGAATAAACAAATTAAGCAGCTGCTTATCGTTACCTGGCCATTTTGGTATAAATGTTGGTGGCATATTAATAGCAATGGCGGAGCATCTCTAAAAGAATGGAATGATAGATCATTGATCTCAACAGCTCCTAACCCAGGTCAACTCAATGATCGCCTGAAAGATAAACTTGATGACCCAGACTTTATTCGCACCATCGGTGAAAAGCGCCCTTATGCTGCTGATATGCTACAGGAGTTATTTGAAGTAACGGTAGAAGTTGACTCCAGCAATGACCCAATCTGTACTCAACAACCCAAGGTAGACTAAATTAGATATTAAACAATTTAATAAGCCCTGCGGGGCTTACTTACAATAAGGAGTTAACTCCAATGAACTTAAAACACCACGCGGATGATCAAGAATATCTAACCTGCTATTTATCCGCATATAAATTTACTCATGGCACTAACCCAAATGATATCAGCTACATCAAAGATATTAATTTTAATTATTGTGGCTGTAGTCCGGGTTTTATTAGTTTATTTAACTCTGATGCAGCTGAGATTATCGGTACAAATGACTATCAACTTAGCTACTTCCAGCCATTTCGACAGATCGTTGAGAGTATTTGGCAACAGGAGTCGCAAATATGCAAAGAGCGCAGTGTCAGGAAGTTTTTATATATCACTCCCGCCCAAAGTGCATATATTGTGCATAAGTCGGCGATTATTAATCCAGTGACTAAGAACGTGATTGGAATTCATGGAGATTTATCCAAGTTGGTGCTACCTCACCCGATTGCGACAATCTGCCAAATCAAAGGTAACAATATTGAAGAGGAGGCTTTTGAACCTCGAGAAATAAATGAATATGAGCGAATTCATCAACAGTTAAGCGAACGGCGGCAGATGATTTTATTCTTTTGCCTGCATCGTTATTCAGCTTCTGAAACCGCAGAAGTATTAACTACACTAGGCTATAATATTTCAATCCAGCGTGTAAATGAGCATATTACTAAGCTCAAATATATATTTAGGGTAAAAAGTAAAGATGCCCTAATTGATAAAGCAACTAAGCTAAATTTTCAATGTACCTTTCCACGTAAATTATTAAAAATTGGTTCGTATCCGCTGGATAATAATGATATGCTGATTCTAGACCATTAAAAAGCGGTGCCTCGGAAGAAGCACCGCGCAGATTATTCAAATGCTATGGTGAAATAATTACGATATCATCATCTATTTCATAGCTACCCGCTTTAAGTAGTTTACGTGGAAAAAAGACATGGTAATTATAAGAAATAGCTTTCTCAATTAACTGATCTTTAGTTTTCACATGAAAGATATACTTCAGATTTTCCAGATGATCATTAACCCGAGTTTTAGAAATTTGATAACCAAGAGTAGTTAAAATATCGGCAATTTCTGAATTAGAGTATTTATTAAGATAAAGGAATAGAACCATATGTTGACGCTCAGTTAGCTCATAGCAAAGCGTTTTATCTTTAGCTTTATTCAACATTCCATAATCTACCCCATTTACTCGATAAATAAGCTGAAGAACATTAGGCATACTGTATGGGCGAGCTATGCCCATAACTCCAAGAAAATTTCCTGTTGCAGGGTTAATAATTGGGCGCTTTCTAATAAGGTATATATTTTTATGAGTATCAATTAGCATATAAGTTTTAGCTTTCCCAGAATCTTTAATAGCTTGATCCTGATTATAATACATCGTCACACTATCATCTTTGATAATTTGTTGTTCTTCTCGATAGTTAGAAATATCATCAATATAAGCGGCTCCATGCTCTTCTATATCCTCTAAACATCCATTTGAAACGTAATGAGTATTAAACTCTTTATCTTTGATAAAAACAATTTCGTTATCGCCATTTGCAAAAACCACATCTGAAAATTTACAAAAATCATCAAAGAACTCCTGATCCGATTTGGGTGGGATTACATTATAATGAGAACGATTAAGCTTGATACTAAGATTAGAGATATTTTGATTCATAATTTGTCATCCTTTTAACTCCTTAATCAATGATGCTTTTTAGGAGTTAAATTCTGGACTGATACACCAATACCCACCCCCTAAAAAGCACCCACCCAATATAGTATACTATTGTATACCACATTGAATACAGTATTTTATTAAGCTGTAGTATACTCACGGATAATTTCTTACCACCCCAAATATTTATAAAGTAATAGTCTAATAAAGCTTAAATCAGGTAATATAAATGCAATTTTTAATCTAATCATTGTTCAGAAATAAGTACCTCATCCTCTAATGGAAAACTACCGATTTGTAATAGTTGGCGCGGAATAAACAGGTGATATTTTAAACTAATCGCTTTTTCAATTAGCTGCTCTTTGGTTTTAGCTGCAAAAATGTATTTAAGATTCTCAAGGTGATTATTTACCCGCCCAGCAGAAATCTTTTGTCCAAGGGTAGTCAAGATTGAAGATATATCAGTCGCGGAATAGCGATTGAGGTATAAGAATAGGATCACATGCTGACGAGGAGTCAAATCATGCTGAAGCGGCTCAACACACTCAGAATTAGCAAGACCAAGGCGTATACCATTCATTTTATAAAGCATATCCAGTATATTAGGTAATAAGAGTGGAGAAACATTCCCTATAATTCCGACAAAATTATTCGTAGCAGGATTAATAATTGGACGCTTACGAATTAGGCCAATTCTATTATAAATATCGATATAGAGAAATTTTGCGGGTTTAAGACTTGATTTGATCTCCATATCCTGTTTCAGCGCAACTTCTTCCACAAGAGCTTGTATGCTACCTTTAGGGTATACTGTATTCACTAATCCTAATATTTTTTCCTCTGAAATAGTTCCACCAGCTTGAAAGCCTTTTAAATACCCAGGAGAAAGATAACTAAATTTAAAATTAGCATCTTTAATAAAAATTATTTCTTCATCACCGTTATTATAGGTAATATCTGCAGACTTAATATAGAGCTCAAAAAAATCCTTATCCGATAAAATATTATACATTTCGTTTCTCCAATTAATCTAATCAAGTTAACTTAAAAATTCTTATTGTAGCATTCATAATTATATACACTCCTGGCATACTAGCATCAAGCATTTAGAATAAGTAATGCTTGTTTTATATATGCTTTTCAATTTTTTTGCAATAAAAAACCGCGACTACAAGAAGTCGCGGTTTTTTATTTGCTTAAGAAATTATTTTAATTTAATTTCTACATCTACACCAGCTGGTAAGTCTAACTTCATCAAAGCATCAATAGTTTTGTCTGAAGGTTCAACGATTTCCATAACCCGTAAATGGGTACGGATTTCAAGCTGATCACGTGAAGTTTTATTCACGTGTGGTGAACGTAATAAGTCAAAACGCTCTTTTTTAGTTGGCAAAGGAATTGGACCTTTAACCATCGCACCAGTGCGTTTTGCTGTTTCAACAATCTCTTCAGCCGAACGGTCGATTAAAATGTGATCGTAAGCTTTAAGACGAATGCGGATATTTTGTCTTTGTTGAGTCATTTCTTAATCCTTTAAATTAAGCAGTGATTTTAGAAACTACACCAGCACCTACCGTACGACCACCCTCACGGATAGCAAAACGTAGACCTTCTTCCATCGCAATTGGTGCAATCAATTCTACATTGATACGTACGTTGTCACCAGGCATAACCATTTCAATACCTTCTGGTAATGCAACAGCACCAGTTACATCCGTTGTACGGAAGTAAAATTGTGGACGGTAGTTACTAAAGAATGGTGTATGACGACCACCCTCTTCTTTGCTTAGTACATATACTTCAGCTTCGAATTTTGTATGTGGTTTGATTGAACCTGGTTTTGCCAATACTTGACCACGCTCAACGTCTTCACGTTTAGTACCACGCAATAACAAACCAACGTTGTCACCAGCTTGACCTTGATCCAACAATTTACGGAACATTTCAACACCAGTACAAGTTGTTTTTTGAACTGGACGGATACCAACGATCTCGATCTCTTCACCAACTTTAACAATACCGCGCTCAACACGACCAGTTACCACTGTACCACGACCTGAAATCGAGAATACATCTTCCACTGGCATCAAGAAAGTACCATCTACAGCACGTTCTGGTTGAGGAATAAATGAATCTAAGGCATCGGCTAGTTTGAAAATAGCTGGCTCGCCGTATTGACCTTGATCGCCTTCTAAAGCTTTCAATGCAGAACCACGAATCACTGGTGTATCATCACCAGGGAATTCATATGAGCTTAATAACTCACGAACTTCCATTTCAACTAATTCTAATAATTCTTCATCATCAACGATATCGCATTTGTTTAAGAATACTAGTACATATGGTACACCAACCTGACGAGCCAATAAGATGTGCTCGCGAGTTTGCGGCATAGGACCATCAGATGCAGCAACTACTAAAATCGCGCCATCCATTTGAGCCGCACCAGTAATCATGTTTTTGATGTAATCGGCATGTCCCGGACAATCAACGTGGGCATAGTGACGACCT
>JAIEPY010000034.1 GCA_019748155.1 Burkholderiales bacterium
TCTCAACCAAATCCAATAAGAATAACTGTTGAGAGTATAACAAATTTAGCATTTCATATGGTTATGAAAGAGGTCTATTCAATAATTTATTTTGACCACTGGCAGCAAAACGACTCTCATCACTCACACGAATAACGTAAAACACATTATTCAATGCGCCGATTATATCTGCCAAGTCCAGTTCTTTAATTGATTCACGGATTAACTCATCCACATCATCTTCATCCTCTTCGCTCTCCCACATTGATTTCAAATCAATTTGCAGCTCAGCAAAATCTTCGGCAACGTTTGCCGACATTTCACCTAAATCAGATTCACGAGCAAGGCTAAAAAATGCCACGCATAAGGTAAATAATGCTGGGAAAAACTTCTCTTCCAAGAGTTGATCATTAGTTGCATATTCGGTAATATCACCACCAATTGCCAGATAACCCGTTAAGTACCCATAAAGCCACATCACCAGATTACGGCGTTGCTCTGGCGTAAAACTCAAAGGATCAAAGGCATTTGGGCGTGCAAAATCAATCAGTGGGCGAATTAATTTATTATTCTCAAAAATCGCATCGGCTAATTCACTATAAACCGCAACTAAACGATCAACTAAAGACGCAAATTTTTGCTCATCTTTAATTTTATTTTCATCTAGTATTAAATAAGTTGGAATCAAAAGATCCTCTTCGCTATCACTTGGTGCTGAAAGATAAGCGCTAAACCAGCCATGCACAAAATGCAAGTCATAGCCAGTATAGAGATATTCTTTAAGCTCTTGATTAAGCGTAGCTAGGTTTTGTGCTGGTTTTTTACTCATTATAAATTCTTTCATTTAAACTGTTAATACACTGTATTTTACTACGCATATTTAAAATTACTGCGAAGCTTTATCCAGACTAGCTAAAAAATCGAGACGTTCACGAATTCGTTGTTCAAAGCCCTGCTCACCCGGTTGATAAAATGATACTGGTGACATATCATCGGGAAAATATTGCTCATTTGGAACATAACGATGTGGGAAATCATGCGCGTATTTGTATTCGCGTCCATAACCTAAGTCAGTCATAAGTTTAGTGGGCGCATTGCGTAAATGGATTGGTACCGGCGCTGAGCTGGCAGTTTGCATAAATTCTTTGAGTCGCCCATAGGCTAATTCCAAAGCATTGCTTTTATTGGTTACCGCCAGATAAACCACCGCCCCTGCCAAAGCTATTTCACCTTCTGGAGAACCGAGGCGTTCATAAGTTTGTAAGGCATTATTTACTACCGTCACCGCATTGGTATCGGCAAAGCCAATATCTTCCCATGCCATGCGCAATAAACGCCGCCCCAGATATAATGGTTCAGCACCAGAGCTTAGCATTCGTCCAAACCAATACAAAGCCGCATCGGGATTAGATCCGCGCACTGATTTATGCAAAGCAGAAATTTGGTTGTAAAATTCTTCGCCACCTTTATCAAAACGCTGAATATTTTTTGGCACAATTTGAGCAATAGTCGCTGCATCTATTTCTGATAAGTCGGTAGAGGAATTAAGAACTAATTCCAGTAAATTTAGTAAACGTCTTGCATCACCATCACTAAGATCAATTAATAATTGCCCTGCTTCGAATGTTAATTTCACATTACCAATAGAATTAAGCGCTTTAGTTAATAATAATTGAAGATCAGAGCTGGATAAATTTTCTAAGACATAGACCTGCATTCGCGAGAGCAAAGCATTGTTAATTTCAAACGATGGATTTTCGGTAGTTGCGCCAATCAGTATAATCTTACCCTCTTCCAAATGATGTAAGAAGGCATCTTGCTGAGCTTTATTAAAGCGATGAATCTCATCAACAAAAACCACAGTTGGTTTATCAAATAGACCCAAGGCATTTTGTTCTGCTTGTTCCAGCGCATCTTTAATATCTTTGACGCCGCTAAATACGGCAGAAAGCTTAATTGAGTAACAATCAAAGCTACTCATGATGATATTAGCCAGTGTAGTTTTACCGACTCCGGGAGGACCCCAGAGTATCATTGACTGGAGTTTGCCATTTTTGATAAGACTCGCAAGTGGTGCACCATTTGCAATTAAATGACGCTGTCCGATAACATCGTCTAAACTTTTAGGACGTAATAATTCGGCCAGCGGCTGCATAAATTACTCCTGAATCAATTCTACTTTATAGCCATCAGGATCTTCGACAAAAGCAATAATTGTTGAACCATGTTTCATTGGTCCTGGTTCGCGAACTACTTTACCACCATTAACTTTGGCAATCTCACAAGCAGCATAAATATCATCACAGCCCAACGCGATATGTCCATAGGCATTACCTATATCATAGCTCTCAGTGCCCCAATTATGGGTTAGCTCAATCACACTTTGCGCACTTTCCGCGCCATAACCAATAAATGCCAACGTGAATTTACCCTCTGGATAATCATTGCGGCGTAATAACTGCATCCCAAATGCTTTAGTATAAAAATTTATACTCTTATCTAAATCAACCACCCGTAACATCGTATGTAAAATTCGCATAATCGTTCTATTCCTTAAAATTTGTTTCTTAGTTGGCGTAATGCCACAAAGCAACTCTCTTCATCATTGATTAATTCACCACTTTTTGCGCTAACCATAGCCCAAACATGGGGGTCATCACAGCGCAAAAATAAATTATAGCGCAATTCATCTGCAAGCACCGTTGGCAATGAATTTTGCGTACTACTAAGCTTCATCAGTAAATATTTGGCATAATCCTGATAATAGGCATGATTGCTATCAAGCGACGTAATGAAGCGTAAGTTATTCGCCGTGTATTCATGTGCCGGATAGCACAAGGTTGACTCCGGCAACGCTTTGATTTTACTCAATGAACTATACATCGCAACGAAATCATTGGTGAATACTCGCCCGCAGCCCATGCCAAATAAAGTGTCACCACAAAACAAATGCTTATTATCAACCAAATAGCAAACATGCTCCAGTGTATGACCAGGAGTCAACAATACTTTAATTGATAAATCCAAATCCGTAAGTTTTAATATTTGCCCATCTGCAAGCTGTTGGCTAAAATTATCAATACACTCAGGATTATATCGCTCGTACAATACTTTAACGCCGCCAGTATGATCGGCATGATTATGGGTAAGCAAAATTAGTTTGAGTGCCAGATTATGCTGCTGTAAATATTTTTCTACTACATGAGCTTCGGTAGGGTCTACAACTATAGCGTTCTTATCATCATGAATCAGCCAGATGTAATTATCTTTTAATGCACGCAGTGCAACTATCGTATATTTCAACTTTTTTATTTTTCCAGATTAATTTTAGACTGTTTAAGCTCAGCGATTTCTTCATTACTAAGTTTTGGAAAATCAATATCCAAACCATTAATCGCATCAGCAATTACGTGTGCCACAATTGCCCGCGCAATTTTCTTGTCATTGGCAGGTACAACTATCCAAGGTGCATGCTCATGTCCAGTTTCAGAAAGTAAATCTTCATATGCCGCAGTATAATCATCCCAAAATTGCCGTTCTTTGAGATCCGCTGGTGAAACTTTCCAATACTTATCTTCAATAGTCAAACGCTCTAAGAGACGATTTTTTTGTTCGTCTTTGGAAATATGCAAAAAGAATTTTAAAACCATAATTCCACTACGCGCTAAATGACGTTCAAAAGCATTAATATCCTCATAGCGCTCTTGCCAAAATCTCTTATTTTTGGCAACCGATAACTCAGCTGGCAACTGCTCCATATATTCCGGATGAACTTTAACTGCCAGAACATCTTCATAGTGTGAACGGTTAAATACCACCACTTCACCACGTGATGGAACTACCTTTTGATAACGCCAAAGAAAATTATGTGCATGCTCTTCGGCAGTTGGCACTTTAAATCCTTGTACGCGGCAACCTTGCGGATTAATTCCACTTAAAATATGGCGAATTGTACCATCCTTACCTGCAGTATCCATTCCTTGTAATACAATCAAAACGCCGTACTTTTTACAAGCCCATAATTTTTCGTGAGCACTAATTAAAGCTTCGCGACTTTGTTCTAATACTTCACTCGCAAAGTCGTGCGCTTTTTTCTTGCCAGATTTTTTAACTTCTTTTGCTTTATAGTCAGCTGGATGTTTGGCTAATTTAACTTTATTTGGTTTATCAATTACAATATCAGCAAACTGCGGATTAATTTTAGGTTTAGTAATAGCCATGATGAATCTCCAGGTTTAATTTCTCGTTGTGCTCACAATTCTAGCGTCGTCGTATTACTAAAAAAGGTTCGTTATGTACTTGTGTGTACACCGCCGCAACACGCGTGTTCACCTTTTTTATCAATACTCCTAGCTATAATCGCGATCACTTAGAGTAGATATAAATTTACGGTGCAATATCGGAACAACTTCACTGATTTTATCACTTGGCACAATCATGCTGATATTGATATTACTCGCACTATAAGACAACATTTGTACACTTGTATTAGAAGAATCAAAAATATCAAATAAGTCCTGCATAATCCTTGGCGTTGACATAATTTGCTCACCAACCAATGATACGGTTCCAAAACCTTCAATATAATCAGTTTTAGCAAACTTACTTAGTTCCAGCAATGCTTCGTCTAATTTGCCAATATTATCTAAGGTTACCGAAACGCTTACCTCTGAGGCAGAGAGCATATTTACCGAAATATTTTTGTTTGCTAGTACCGCAAAGATTTTTTGTAAAAACCCCTTTGATAAAAACATATCGGCAGAGTAGATATTGATTAATGGCGCAGATTTTTTCCAGGTTACAGATTTAACCAAGCCATCATTATTATCCGCATTATGTTCAATCAAAGTTCCACAGTTTTCGATATTAAATGTATTTAATACGCGAACAGGGATACCTGATTTTACCGCTGGTTGAATTGTGCGAGGATGTAAGACTTTGGCACCAAACATCGCTAACTCGGCTGCTTCCTGATAAGATAGCTGCGGAAGAAGTTTAGCATCCTTAATTACCCGTGGATCAGCTGAATAAACTCCATTTACATCAGTCCAAATTTGAATCTCTTCGGCATTCAGTGCATAACCAATAATTGCAGCGGAATAATCTGAACCGCCACGACCTAAAATGGTCGTTTCACCACTTTGCGTTGCACCAATAAAACCAGTAATAACTGGCACAATATTTTTTTCAACTATTGGTAAAACTGTTTTTTTACAATGTTTTTTGGTTGCAGCATCAATGAAATCAGCGCCACCAAAATGTTTAGTCGTAATAATACATTCGGTTGCGCTAACTTGCTTGGCTGAACTGCCTCTTGAAGATAAGAGTTTACTGATTAAGTGCGATGACATCATTTCCCCAAAAGAAACAATGCTATCGTGCAACTGTAATTGATTAGTAAAATTGTGACTATGTAATAAATTTTTTAATTGCGCTAAATAACCAGCAATAGTATTATGGGCGGCTAGTTGTTCGCTGGCTTTTCCAGCGAAAATAGTATCAATCCAAAGCGTGTGCTTAGCTTTAATCTGTTCAATTAGCGAGTCTTGCTCTGAAGCTAATATGCTGTGGCTTAATTTAACCAATAAATCGGTAATTCCACTTAATGCGGATACCACCAAAATAGGTTTACGATGAATTTCTCTTTGTACTAAAATGTTAATTGCTTCTACGCTTTGCGGGTTGGTAACCGATGTACCACCAAATTTCATTATTAACATACTGTCTCTCTTGCTCATTAATTTTTTGACTGAAAGCAGTATTTTACCGCAGATTACTATCTAAACTTGAGTAAAATGTTTAGTATAAACCCTAAGCGCCATAAAACCTAACAATGACACAACAAGAATAATAAACTCTGGTGTATAATCATGAAAATTATGGGTATATACTCGAGAAAGATCTAGACAAAAGACTACAAAACTACCAAAAACTGAGTAAGCCAAAATATTTCCCAAATAACGACCAGTCAAGCGATTATGAACATCAAAATCAACCACCCGATATAATACCATCGGTGTCAAGCGTACAAATACACCATAAACAAATCCTGCAGTTTCAACCCATAAGACATAGTAATGTTTATTTCCGTCAAAGATCATCCAAAATAAACTAAAGACAGCGACCAAAATATAGAAAATCTTCATCAATCTAACGGGTGAGTAAATTAACGCCAAAATCCGCGCAAAATTAGCACCCACAAACCCCATAACCGTCACGGTCAAAAGAATAATATTTATTCTGGCATATGAAAAACCCATTGCTAAATGTAAAAAATTTGGCACCCTAAAAATGACCATAACAATCAAACAAACATGCAATGAAATAATTAATGAGCGTAGTAGAATATAGTGCCAATTATATTTTAATGTATAAAAAAAACTCCGGCGCGAGAATTCCGAGTACGTATTCATGGTGCGACGATGCTTTACTCTAAATCTTAGATTAACTAAAATAAATAGGCATCCCATAAAGAACTGTAGACGCCAGAATAAATCAAACATAAAAACACTCATTCCATGATCAACCAACAGGCGGTTAAACAAAATACTGACTAATACTCCCATCTCTCCAGAGAATAAAATAAAATAATACATAAAACGTTTATTACTACGATTAAAATTCATATTAGAATAATTGATCGTAAAGCCAATCTCAAATCCAAATGCGACGCCCTGAATTAAGCGCAGCATCCAAAATATAACAAACGACCACAACCCGATTTGCGAATAATCAGGTATTAATGCCAAGAATAGATAACAAAGAGCTATTACTTGTGGCGCGCGAATAATATTGCGCCGATAGCTACCAATTAAACGATTGAATAATATAATTCCAAATATTTTGGATAACTGAACGGTAAACAATATTGTAGAAAAAACAAACAATGCTTGAAATAATTTTAGCGGCGGAAGAATAATAGCACTAAGATAAATCGAGTATCCAACAAATAGCGCCATATCATACATATCAAGGTAAGTGCCAGAAAAGATCATAAACAATGATCTTTTCTCCGCCTTACTTAATGGCGCAGATTTAAGCAATAAAAAATTAGTACTTAGCATGATACCGAACTATACAAACTGCACAGATTAACCTTAAAATAAATCAAGTTGATCAGCTAACCATACTTGCAACTCAGGTTTAAGGAGCGGTGCAATTTTTGTCTTAATTTTCGTATAGTATGAGTTAATTTGTAGTTTATCTTCCGAGCTTAACAGCGAAATATCAATTAGTTTTTTGCAATATGGTACCAAAGTTAAATCTTCAAAAGCATAAAATGGTCCATATGGCGATTGTTTAGCTTTTGCATCATCAAGCTCTGTTACCAAACATAGATTTTCAATCCGGATTCCATACTCACCATCCATATATAAACCAGGCTCATTACTTACAATCATTCCAGGCATCAACGGCACATTGGAAGGCGCTTGAGAAATTTTCTGTGGGCCTTCATGCACACCTAAGAAACTACCAACTCCATGCCCAGTACCATGACGATAATTGAGATATTCATTCCACAATGGAGCGCGGGCCAGCATGTCTAAATGTTCACCACATGTGCCATGACTAAACACTGCGCGGGATAATGCCAAATGTCCTTTTAAAACTAGAGTATAGTGATGGCATTGCTCTTCACTTGGTGTTCCAAGATGAAAAGTCCGCGTAATATCGGTAGTACCTTCCAGATACTGCCCACCAGAATCCAAGAGATAAAGATTATCATCACGAATAACTTTACTACTCTCAGGCGTTGCCCGATAATGGATAATCGCACCGTTACTGGCATAACCACTAATAGTTGAAAAACTAAGTCCATGCAAATTTACTTGTGCCGTACGGAATTCTTCTAATTTATCTGCTGCCCTAATCTCATCAACACCGCTTTGCCAGTTTTGCTCTAGCCAGTAGATAAAGCTAATCATTGCCACCGCATCTTTAGTATGTGCAATTCTTGTCCCCTCAACCTCTACTTCATTTTTAAGTGCTTTACGATAGACAATTGGCGAACGTTGTAATAATACTTCATTTGACACCTTAGCGCTCTGTAACATCCAGAAACTAGCACTCCGTTCATCAAGCCATACTTTGGCATTCAGCTTGCCGAGATATGCCGCAAAATTCTCATATGGCAGAACCATTACCCCTGACGCAGCTAATTCAGCAATTAATTCCGTACTCAATTTGTTAGAGTCAACAAACCAGATTGCTTCATTCAGACCAATTAGCGCATAGCTAATTACAAAGGGATTATATTCAACATCATTACCACGAATGTTATAGAGCCATGCGATTTCATCCAATACATTAAGCGCGATATAGTCTGCAGCGTTATTTTGTAATTCCCCACGTAACCAAGCTAAACGTGCAGCTAAACTTT
This sequence comes from Burkholderiales bacterium, assembly GCA_019748155.1. Lineage (GTDB taxonomy): Bacteria > Pseudomonadota > Gammaproteobacteria > Burkholderiales > UBA11063 > Aquella. The sequence goes on from JAIEPY010000034.1 coordinate 8,360, forward strand.
CTCCGGTCGTAGCTTCATAAACTGCAAATGCTTTAGCCGCTGGTAAAGTTATACTGTCACCTAGTTTTAACCGAGCATTATCAACTAGATTATCTTCTAACACCAGTAGCTCACCACCGATAGAAGTCATGATATTTTGTAACACTTTAGCTCGACCAACACCGACTAAACGAGGGTCAATACCTACTCGCTTACCATGAGCATTTTCCTCTATCCATTGTTCAGTTTCTGGCGTAAATCCACTTTGTTTCATCATCGTGTAATACTTTGAATCCAGCTGTTGTTCGGCTTGTAAAAAATACCGTCCATCAGTCCACAAGTAAGCGTGGTCTAATGTCACAATAACTTCACCAGCCGAGCCATCAAAATTACTAATCCATGGGCGACGTTGCCAACACTCAGGAACATACTCACTATTATGTGCATCAATTGATGGCACTAGATAAACATCAATTTTATGTTGCTGCATTTCACTGCGTAGTGCTAATAAACGCTCTTGAATATTCATAAATTTAACCTTATTAAAGTAGTAAATATTAATTTATCAGATTTTACCACAGTTAGCTACAATTTACCCTGAGTTCAGGTGCAATTCACGAAATAATGAGTGACACACTCAGAAAGAATGAGCGCGTAGACTATCTTCAAAATTAAATGAGGGGCGTTATAATTAATATTAATAGTATTTTTAGTGTGGCGTAGTGCTTCTTTGTTGCGCTAAAAAAACTTCAGTTTCTATTGCAATCTGCGTAAAGTGGATTCGCTCTAGCGTTGTAGCAAGGCTAGATGCAAAATTTGCCAAAAGTTCCTGCTGCTCAGGTAAGAAAAAATCAAAGATGCTATCTGGCACAAAAGCCATAACCCCACGGGTTCTGATTTGCGAGTTAATTGGAATATAGTAAATTGAACTAGCTGCAAATGTATTGGTGTTAAGCCCGGCATTTTGTCCACGATCAAAAACCCAATGCGCGATAGTGATATCAACGGCTTGCTCCAGAGTATTTTCCTGAATATGCAGCGCTTCATCAGAGTTTGGTATAAGCAGCGCGTATTTCACAGCAAACAGTTTTGGTAGAAACTCTTTAACCACCTCAAATATTTGCTCATCAATCATGACCTCAGCGAATCTTTTGCTTGACTCATAGAGTAGCTTAGCTTTATTCTGCGCTTTGCGCAGTGCACTAACCTGAAAGCGTAGATTAGCAGTTACAACACTAAATGCAACTCCAACTACCGCCATCACAATAAAAGTAATGATATACTGAAAATCGCTAATCGCAAATGAAAAACGCGGTGGAATAAAGAAAAAATCAAAAGAAATTGTGGCGATAAGCGCAGCAATAGTAGCAGAGAGTTTTCCGCGCCCGTGATTAACGATAATAATCATTAGTAAATAGAGCATGATGATATTTTCATTGGCAAGCCAGCTGCTTATTGGTAATAAAAATAAACCCAACAAACTAAAAACCATAGCATTACGTACGATTTTGCCAACGATGCTTCGGTAGTTTAATTTTTGTTTCTGCTCTTGTTGTACCAGCAGGGTACTTTTATTTTGTACAAACTCATCATTAACCAAATGCAAATTAATTTCAGGAGCTAACTCAGTTATCTTATCGACCCACGAAGCACCAAATAAGCGGTAATATAGATTTAAGCGATACTGTGATAGAATCATGGTATTGATATTATGATCTTGTGCAAAATTAACCACCACTTCAGTCGGATTTGTCCCGGTAAGTGGCGTTGTTTCAGCACCAAGTTGTCTGGCTAACTCTAAAAGCTCCAATAGCTTATCTCGATCACGTAACGGACGCTTAAGTAGTCCATCATTATCAACATAAACCACAAACCACTTACTAAAACCTTTATCAAACATAGTTTTACCACTGCGGATTATCTTCTCACTCGAGTAACCAGGTTCAATAACTACCAGCAAATTTTCATGGCTCGCCCAAACATTATCAATAGCATTATCAGTACGGTATTCCTGAACTTGCTGCTCAACTTTCTGCGCGGTTTTAAGTAAGGATATTTCACGTAAAGCAGTTAGATTACCTTTACGAAAAAAGTTCTCTAAGGCTTTAGCTGCTCGATCTGCAGGATATATCTTACCATCACGTAAGCGTTCGATTAATTCATCCGGTGTAACGTCAATGAGTTTTATTTCAGTAGCATTTTCAATAATTAAATCAGGTACGGTTTCATTAACTTTGACACCAGTAATTTGACTAACAACATCATTGAGTGATTCAATATGTTGGATATTTAATGCAGTATAAACATCAATCCCCGCAGCCAATAACTCCAAGACGTCCTGGTAGCGCTTTAGATTACGCGAACCAGCTACATTACGATGGGCTAACTCATCTAAAATAACTAACTGCGGATTACGATTTAAGATTGCATCAACATCAACTTCATAGAGTTCATGATTGTGATGCACAAATTCTTTGAGTGGAACTTGTTCCACATTATCGGGTAATAAGGCTTGGGTTTCAGTACGTTTATGAGTCTCGACGTAGCCAATAACTACATCTATGTCATCATTGATTAATTCAGGAAGAGTTTTGAGCATGGCATAAGTTTTACCTACCCCAGCAGCCGCACCTAAGAATATCGTTAACTTACCAGCTTTAGGTTTGTTATCATATTTACGCAATAGCTCTTCAGGATCTGGGCGGGTATTCATAAAATCACCACGGCAAAAAAATTGTAGCCGAGATGGATGGCTACAAAAGGATATATTTAGCGGATAAAGTGAAAACTTGGAGGTACATCATCTGGATCATCAAAGGTGACATATTCCCAAGAATCAGGATTAGCTAATAGCTTACGTAAAAGCTGGTTGTTAATTGCATGTCCAGAGCGATAACCTTCGAAAGCACCGATAAACTGATGACCCATGATATACAAATCACCAATTGCATCCAAAATTTTGTGACGTACCATTTCATCAGGGAAACGTAAGCCACCTTCATTAAGTACAGACTCTTCATCTAAGACAATGGCATTATTTAAGTTACCACCCAAACCTAAACCATTTTTTCGCATATACTCGACTTCGTACATAAAACCAAAAGTGCGCGCACGACTTATCTCATCAATATAAGAATGCTTAGAGAAATCCGCCTCAAAAGTACTATATTCTTCTTTAAAAACCGGATGTCCACCAAAGTCAGTAATGATCTTAACTTTATAGCCTTCAAATGGTATAAATTTAACCCATTTATTGGCTGCCTCATCCTTAACTTCAATCTCTTGCTTAATTTTGATATAGCGCTTTTTAATGCTTTGTTCAGCTATCCCTGCTTGTTCAAGTAAATACAGAAATGAATTTGAAGAACCATCCATAATTGGAGTTTCTTGTGCGGAAAGTTCAACAGTGATATTATCAATACCAAAACAGGCAAACGCTGACATCAAATGTTCAATGGTACCCACACGAACTTTATTCTCATCCACTAATGTCGAAGAAAGACGGGTATCATTAATTAACAATGGATCACAAGGAACGCTTGGATGATTCGGCAAATCAGTACGAATAAAACTAATCCCCTGATCTGCTTTGGCAGGTTTTAGCGTTAGAGATACCCGACACCCCGAGTGAAGACCAACGCCAATTGCATTAATTGGCGCTTTGATCGTCCGCTGAAAAATCATGAACGATTTTTCCGGAAAAATGCAGGTGTAGAGAACATACTCTTATTAAAATTAGCAAATGGATCTTGTTGTTGCGCTGCTGCAACTGGAGATTCGGCTTCATTTTGTGCAGCTACAGCATCATTTGGCAATGCACCATCTTCACGCATTAACAATGGTGATGCATCTGCTACGCGCAAATCATTAAGACCTGTTGCAATAACAGTTACACGAATTTCCTCTTCATCCATATCTTCAATCTCAGCCATTCCAGCTTTAAAATCAGAGTCAGGATGAATGTGGCGTTGAATAATTCCAATGATTTCATGATATTCACGCATTTTCAATGAACCAGGTGCAGATGATATATTAACTAACACACCACGCGCACCATCCAAAGAAACATCGTCTAACAATGGACTATAAATTGCTTTTTCAGTTGCTTCTTGTGCACGGCTTTGCCCTTTGGCTGCACCTGAACCCATCATTGCCAATCCACGACCGGACATAACGGTTTTAACATCGGCAAAATCCAAACTAATTAAGCCTGGTGTTTTTATTACTTCCGTTATCCCTGACACTGCGCCACGAAGCACATCATCTGCGGCAGCAAAAGCTTCGCGCATTGATACATCTTCGTCTAATTCAGTCATCAATTTTTCATTCGGGATAACAATCAGTGAATCAACGTATTTACGCATTTCCTCAATCCCAAGATCTGCGGTTTTACGACGTTTTTCACCTTCGTATTCAAATGGACGAGTAACAACCCCGACCGTTAGGATGTTTAAACTTCTTGCAATATCAGCAATCACCGGAGCAGCACCAGTACCAGTACCACCGCCCATACCTGAAGCAATAAACAACATATCAGTACCTTTAAGCAAGGCTGCCATTTTTTCGCGATCTTCCATCGCTGCTTTTTTACCAACTTCAGGCTGTGAACCAGCACCTAGCCCGCGCGTAAGACTATGCCCTAATTGCATAAGATGATGAGCTCTATTACGGCTTAAAGCTTTTGCATCGGTATTAGCACAGATAAACTCAACGTGTTTAACTCCGCTTTTAACCATGTTATCAACCGCGTTACAACCACCACCGCCAACACCAATTACTTTAATTACTTCACCAATATGAGTAACTACGGCTTCAATATTATAATTGTTTTCGTTGTCTGCCACTTCAAAAAATTGATTCATTATCAACCCTTTACATGTTTGTGAAAATACTTTTTATTCTTTTAATTATTGAGCCAAACTCAATCCCAGAAGCTGGTTCTGATTGAAAATGCCTATCACTTATCAAATCATTGGCAAAGTACAATGCTCCAACTGCACTAGCATATTTAGGGCTACAAACTATATCAGCAAAATCACCCTCATAATTTGGAATTCCAATATGAACTGGTATCTCAAAAAAACTGCTACTAAATTCTTTCATTCCTGAAATCAGTGCAGTTCCTCCGGTTATTACAATACCGGAGTTAATTATATCATATAAATTACTGTTATTCAATTGCGTTTTAACAACACCAAGAATATCTTTAACTCGCTCTTGAATAACATCATTCAATAATTTTCGGGATAAATTAACATTTTCACCACGATGATCAATAATACCTATCATTTCATTATTATTTTTATGTACTAGATTCCCACACGAGCCATGAGTAAACTTTAGATCTTCAGCAAGATTTCTGGATACTCTCATTACACTTGCGATGTCGCGGGTAATATCTTCGCCACCGAGCGGAATGGAGTTCAGATAACGTATAAATCCATTTTCATACACTACAACATCCGTAGTACCAGCACCGATATCAATCAAACAACAGCCTAATTCTTTTTCCTCACGATTTAAAACTGCCATAGCAGATAAAACACCCGATGGTACAACTTTGGCAATGTCATAGCTGCTGTGACTAATTGCCTTGCGCAAATTTGACAACGGTGTTTTACCAGCAATAAACAAATTTAAATTAGCATTAATCGTATTACAGCTCAAGTCTAGCGGATTAATCGTATAACGATCATCATCAATTAAATATTCCTGAATTTCATAATCAATTATTTCATAATTAGACGGGATCACAACTTGTTTTGCTTCATTGACCATATAGCGAATAATTTCTTCGGTAACTGGATGGCTACCCATTTCCTGATTACTATGAGAGTAAATATTGCGAACATGATTCCCAGATAGATTGACAATTACTGAACCAGCCGAACAATCCGCACTAATTTGTGCTTCGTGTAAAGTTTGTGCAATTCTTGTTCCAGCACGTTCTACTTCACAAATTAAGCCATTGCTAATCATAGTTAGATCATTATTGCGCGGATTATTTACAAAATGATAACTACTAAGTCCAATGATATTGACCTTATCTCCCAGAGTTCCAACCAAAGAAACTATCTTGGAACTACCAACATCTAAGCCAAAAATTAATTTACCACTCATCCATCTAACCTTTTTAGACCTTTAATTTATTGCCAGTGCATTCTTATAACAAAAATTTACGCTTTTTAACCCAGGATTAAGCGCATGAAGCTTATCCCAATACTTATCAAGCAACTCTAGTTTATTGCTAATATTTTCATCACAAATAGTGACACTTAGATTATTAACCGTTATAAATCTAGTTACTCGCGGAGTAGTTAACCATAACTTAGTTAATTTATCATCATGCTTTTTTAATACATTTTGAATTTGCAAATAACGATTAAGCGCATCTTGTGACGATTTAGCTGCAACATAAAATATAGGCAGATCAAGACGATCATCTGCACCATCAAAAACTACGCCATTTTCAGCAAGCAAGTTGTCTTCTCCGATTCGTGCAATCACCTGATATTCTTTAAGCTTAACCACTACCGTATGTGGAAAATGACGCTTAACACTTACTTCAGAGACCCAAGGTAACTCTTCAAACTCAGACTTTAACTCTTGGATATCCAGAGTAAAAAAAGTACCATGCAATTTATTATGCGCGATGTATGACAATTGTACTGGGGTAATGTGATTAACACTACCTTCAATAACTATCTTATTAACCGTAAACCAATTTCTAACCACAAAGTGAGCGCCACAGTAGATAAAAATAACTACGCTCAAAAAGTTGATTAGATAGGCGATACGATTATTAAACTGGGTATTCCCAAAGCTTAAATTAGATAGTTTACTTACCAAGCCCGGCTCCATCAAGAATCATCAAGCAAAGTTTATCAAAATCGATACCCACCGTGGCAAGCGATTGTGGCACTAAACTATGCCCGGTCATCCCTGGAATCGTATTGATTTCAAGGAAATAAACTTGTCCAGCATGATTAATCATAAAGTCTGAGCGCGCAACCCCACTAGCACCAATCCCATGGTAGCCAAGTAATGCAAAAGCTTCAATTTGAGGTTGAATTGCACCCAAATCGTAATTACATAAATACTTAGTTTCATCGCTATAGTATTTATGTTCAAAATCATATTCACCTTGTGGTGCTTCAATCTTTATAATTGGATAAATTTTACCATCCACAATAGTAATTGTAAATTCATCACCAATTATCATCTCCTCAATCAGAATCTTATTCGATTTTTCAAAAGCATAGTTAATCGCTTGAGTCAGTTCCTCAGGTTTATAAACTTTACTAAACCCAAGCGTAGAACCATCATCAGCAGGTTTAACAATAACTGGCAGCGGTAAATCTAATTTAAAAGCATCTGAATTATAGTTAGCTTTTTCCAAAAATTGCGACTTGGCAACAGGGATACCCAAAGAACTCCAGATCATTTTGGTGCGATACTTATCCATCCCGATTGCACTAGCCATTACACCAGAACCAGTATAAGGAATTTGTAAATATTCCAAAGCACCTTGTAGCTTACCATCTTCACCATTTTTACCATGAATTATAATTAATGCACGATCACAACCATGCTTTTTTAAATTTTCCAATGGCTCTTCAGCTGGGTCAAAAGCAAAAGCATCAACCCCACTTTTGATAAGTGATGCCAAAATAGCTTTACCACTCATAAAAGATACTTCGCGCTCAGTGGTGTTGCCTCCCATCAAAATGGCAACTTTTCCATATTTATTTTTATTTGACATACTTAATTCCCAATTGATTTTTATAAAGTACTTAGCATTGCTGGTAATTTACCAATATTTCCGGCACCCATTGTCACGACTAAATCATCATCTTGTAGCACAATCTTTAATTTAGCTTTAGCATCCTCAATATCTTCAGCAAAAATAGCCGTCTCATTACCCTGTAGACGAATCGCACGAACTAAAGATCGCCCATCAGCCAGCGCAATAGGTTTTTCACCTGCTGGATAAACTTCCGTTATAATCAGTTGGTCAACAGCGGTTAATACCGAAACAAAATCATCAAACAAATCGCGTGTTCGTGTATAACGATGTGGCTGGAAAATAACTACCAAGCGCTTATCTGGATATGCACCGCGTAAAGCACTAATAGTTGCTTTCACTTCAACCGGATGATGCCCATAATCGTCAACCAATAATGCAGTTTTACCATCTTTAATAATATTTGGATAATGTTGGCAGCGCCGTCCAACACCATGAAAATTAGCTAACCCTCTAGCAATATCTTCAATCTGCCCCTCACACTCCAATGCCAGCGCAATTACAGCCAAAGAGTTTAAGACATTATGCATACCTGGCATATTCACGCGAATTGGATAACTAAGTTGTAAGCATTTTACGTGGAGCGTATATTCCATCGCACTACCAGAAGCTCTTATATCGCTAGCATAAATATCAAATTTATCACTTAAACCGTAAGTTGTTAGCGGGCGATTGATTGAAGGAATAATCTCCTGAATCCGGCGATCTTCACCACAAACAATGGCACGTCCATAAAATGGTAGCAAGCGTAAGAAGTCAATAAATGCTTGCTTTAATTTGTTTTCATCATGATCATAAGTATCCATATGATCTAAATCAATATTGGTCACAACTGAAATCATTGGATTTAAAAATAAGAACGAAGCATCTGACTCATCAGCTTCAGCAACCAGATAATCGCCAGAACCAAGTTTGGCATTAGAACCAGTAGTAGCCAATTTGCCGCCAATAATGAAGGTTGGATCTAGCGCACACTCTTTTAAGACCTCCGCTGCCATACTAGTAGTGGTAGTTTTACCATGAGTACCAGCAATAGCAATGCCGTATTTAAAACGCATTAGCTCAGCTAACATTCTCGCTCGAGGAACAATTGGAATCCTGCGTTCCAAGCCATAACTAATTTCAGGATTAGATTTATCAATCGCAGTAGAAGTAACAATCACATCAGCATTACCGACATTAGTTGCTGCATGCCCAATAAATACTTTAATCCCAACTTGCTCAAGTCGACCGGTATTATAACTTTGTCCAGCATCAGAACCTGACACTTCATAACCTAAATTAAATAATACTTCCGCGATGCCAGACATTCCAACGCCGCCAATACCAATAAAATGAATCCGTTTTACTTTATGTTTCATCTTTGTCCATGTTCATAATTTTTATACATATAACTCTGGCGCTCTCAAATACATCATGCAATACTATCACCGGACTATTGTTCGGCAACATCAACACCTGCTGGAATCTTGAATTTAAAATCGCTATCCGGAATCTTAACTCCGGTTTGTAAATTTGAAAATTTTAAATTAGTCTTATTGCCAAAATTATCGGTAAACCTCATTGATTTAAGCTGGTTTTGCGAATTGAATCCCATCATAACAATCTGAAAGCCATTGTTGTCATTTGCCGCCTTAGGTTCAATTTGAATCCAACTTAAATTGTCCCCCTTAGTTGGTAGCTCACTGACTTTGTACAATGAGCGAATATTATTTGCACCAGCTAAAACTGCGGCTGGCGATTTATCTATTGACTTGCCCAATGCCTTTACGGTAACCTGCTGCAAGGGTTGATCATAAATATATATTTTTTGTGCATCACTCACTATTAGTTGCTGATCCTGAGTATATTCCCAGCGAAACTTGTTTGGTCTGGCGATTTCCATTGTCCCTGTAGTCGTACGTGATTTCTTACCACTAATTACAGTTTGACTAAAATCAGCTTTCATGGTTTTGGCTTGAGTTAAAAAACCATCCAGAATACTATTAGCATCGGCAAACACCGCTATGCTAGCAAATCCTAATACTAAACACAGTATTTTTTTCATTTCTTATCACTTATAAATTCACTTTTTGGTTGACGAGTGAGTAACTGACTAACTTCTTGTTGAATATTCGCTTGCTGATAAATTATCCGATAAACACATTCAACTATTGGCATATCAATCCCTAAGGCTTGCGCTTTAAGATAGATCTCACGCGCAGTAGAAACACCTTCTGCCACATGCCCAAGGCTGGTAACTATATCATTAATTGACTTACCAAGTGCCAGCTCTTGACCAACCTTGCGATTACGCGACAAATCACCAGTACAGGTTAAAATCAAATCACCAATCCCAGTTAAGCCGTAAATAGTTTCACGCCTGCCGCCTAATGCCAACACCAAGGATGCTAACTCGTTTAAGCTCCGGGTAATTAATGCAGCACGTGCATTATAACCTAATGATAAACCATCCGCTATTCCAACCGCAATTGCCAAGACATTTTTAACTGCAGAGCCAACCTCACTACCAACAACATCATCATGAGCATAAATTCGAAAATTTGGAATGTCTTGTAGTTTATTCATCCAAGATACCGCAAACTCAAGTTTTGGTGCCGCTAAGGTAATTGCAGTTGGTAAGCCAAGCGCCACCTCTTTAGCAAAAGAAGGCCCAATCAGCAGCCCGTAACGTTTAAAGCCAACTAACTCTTGCGCAACTATTTGATGTGGCAGCAAACCGGTATTGGCCTCAAAACCCTTACTTACTAAAAAAATATCCGCAATAGGATCGGATGATTGTTTTAAATGTTGTAATATTTCCCGCACCGCGTTTAGTGGCGTAGCAATTATAAGTAAATCAGCACTACGACATTCATTAAGATTAGCAGTAAAACAAATATTAGCCGGAAAAGTTATTTCTGCTGGAAGATAGGATGGGTTATTATGATGAGTTTGCAAATAATCAATTTGCTGTGACTTATGAGACCACAACAAAACATTATCTGCCACGTGGCTCAGCGCAATAGCAAGAGCTGAGCCCCATGACCCAGCCCCCAGAACAGCAATTTGCATTCAATTAACAACTATAATTAATTAACTGAATCAGTAGCTGGCGTGCTTAATTGAGCTTGCTTTTGTTGGTATAAGTAAGCAAAGTTAATTGGCGCCAAAATAACTGGTAAAAAACCTGCTTTATTGGTTAAGTCCGTTACTGTTTCACGTAAATACGGGAATAACATATTTGGGCATTCAATATTTTGAATTAAATCCATTTGATCTTCAGGAATATTACGCAATTGGAAAATACCAGATTGATCAACTTCGATCAAAAACATTTGCTGTTCACCAATTTTAGCATTAACTACACCATGTAATACTGTTTGGTAAACACCATCTTCGATTTTTTCAGTATTAAAACTAATATTTAACTCGATATTAGGTTGTTCACGATTAAGGAAAATTTGTGGCGCACCAGGAACTTCCAAAGATACATCTTTTACATAAATTTTATCTAAACTAAATACTGGTTGATTAGCTTGTTCGGTCATAATATTCACTTTCAAAAATTAAAATTAACAAAAAATAATTTAACATATATTATTATACTCGCAGCACTTAATTCCTGGGGCGAAGTATTGATAAAAAAGATGAGAAGTGTACTTAAAGGTACATGACAAGTCTTTTTTGAAATACGACAAAGTACAAGATTTAAAGACGATGAGCATAAATGGCTTATTTATACTCAAACTGATTCGAAATACTAGTAGGCGACAAGCGACGAAGCCTACAGCTAGTAGGTGAGAAGCTTGGCAACAACCTAGTGTGATGAATCTGATTGAGTATAGTAACAAACTAAGCCAATCTTCTAACTATTCAATAACTTATCCAAATCACCACTACGATTTAATTTTGCTAAATCATCAAAACCACCGACATGAGTTTCACCAATGAAAATTTGTGGAACTGTCATACGTCCAGTAATTTCAATCATTTTATCACGTTCTTCAGGTAATAAATCAATCCGAATTTCTTCAATCTCACTCACACCTTTTTGCTTTAATAAATTCTTAGCCATAACACAATACGGACAAGTCTCTTTCGAGTAAACAACTACACGTGCCATTATAGAATCCTATTCAACATAGTTTTTAAAAGTGCCAGGCACCAGCTAATGTCAAACTGGTATCTGACCATCCACCGATAGTATTACCACCACTAGTGATATTAATTGGCATAATTCCGCCATAATTCATCATTTCAACGTGCATATCCCAATGTCTGGTAAACATATACTCCAGCCCAATTCCACCAGCAACGGTGAATCCACTACCAGAAGGTAAACTCCCTGTCGCACAAGCAACACTTGTACAATACTGCCCAAATTGGGCACTAGCATACGCCATACCTAATTTACCATATACGGCAAAATTACTATCTTCAATTGGTAAACGGCCAACAGCCAGCAAATCAACTAACTGAGCATTCAAATTATAATTGCTCGAGCCACCCAAATTACCGATACCGGCTCCGGTAATATTGGAAGAATTAAACATATATTGATAACCACCTTCAATACCCCAGTGCCGATCAAACATATATCCGCCAAAAGCACCAAGCTGTGCACCAGGAGCTGTACCTGAAACGACCAAACCAGTTGAACCAATTTGAGTATTTAGCGTTGAGTTATTGTAAATGAAGTTTTGAAACGCCACCCCACCGTCAATCCCAACATAAAAGCCATCACCAAGTGCATAAGCACCACTAATACTGCATCCCATGAGGATTAAAAATTTACGCATCTAATGATTCCATTTAGAAGTGATTGTCAAATTTTAGAAAAATAACAAGTATCTGCTACAATTCTAAGTCGTTTGGGCTTTAGACACAAACTAAATTTTTAAATAAAATTGAATAGTATATAATAATGTGCGTTATTTTAACATAAATTATTGAAAGCAAAATTATGATTTACAGCATGACTGGCTACGCGGCAAACCCGATTCAAATTAATTCCGCAACTATCCAATTAGAAATAAAATCGGTTAATCACCGTTTCTTGGATATTACCATTAAATCTGCGGAAGAGTTTAAGCCGCTGGAAAATCAACTGCGAACATTAATTTCACAGCATATTAGCCGTGGAAAGATTGACATCAAATTATTTTTAAAAGAAAATCACAACCATAATAGCACACTAAAATTAAATCACGAGCTACTAAAAAAATATTTAAGTTTAGTCACACAAATTGAAGAGTATGGAATAAGTCAAGCGCCATTAACTATTCCACAAATACTTGCCATTCCTGGAATTTTGTCGCAAGCACAATTTGAAGCTGATGAAATCCAAGAACCTTTGTTGGCAGAATTTGCTGTGCTCTTAACTAAATTTGTGCAAACACAATCAATTGAGGGTGATAAATTACAACAATTACTTAGCTCAAGATTAGAACAAATAGCCGAAATAGTGACACAAATTAAGCCAATACTTAACAATATAATTACAGAATATCAAGCAAAACTTAAACAACGCTTGGCAGAATTTATGCAAGAAAGTGAAGTTAATGATGCCAGACTACAACAAGAACTTGCTTTTTTCTGTCAAAAAATGGATGTCAGTGAAGAGATTGACCGCCTGCAAGCGCACGTTAATGAATTTAATGCACTATTACAAAAAGGCGGACAAATCGGTAAGCGTTTAGATTTTATTTGTCAAGAAATGCACCGCGAAGCTAATACCTTTGGTTCTAAATCAGTAGCTATTGAAACAACACAAAAAGCAGTCGATCTTAAAGTATTAATTGAGCAGATTCGCGAGCAAGTTCAGAATATCATGTAAGCCATTCGTTCAGCTTATCTTCCAATTCCGGCACACCAGTTTTTTTCAAGGAGGAGAATAGCTGAACACTTAAATTAATAAAACCATACTCAGCGATCTTTTTTTGCACTAAACGTAATGTATTCGTGCGTTCTTGATTGCTGAGCTTATCCGCTTTGGAAAGTACTACGTGCAAAGGTTTACCGCTATGCGAGATGAACTCAATCATTTGCAGATCCAGATCTTTTAATGGGTGACGTGCATCCATAATCAAGACAAGCCCGACAATTTCTGCACGAAACTGTAAATAATCACCTAAAAGATGCACCCAATGATCGCGAATCTTCTCCGGCACTTTAGCGTAACCATAGCCAGGTAAATCAACCAGATAAACTCCGCTACTAACTTCAAAATAGTTGATATGCTGTGTTCTTCCCGGAGTTTTTGAAGTATATGCCAAACGGTTTTGATTGGTGAGCGTATTGAGTAAGCTAGACTTACCAGCATTGGAACGCCCGACAATCGCAACCTCATGATTTACCTGCGGTAAACTTTTTAAATCGTTTACCGTAGTGTAAAACTTTGCTTGTTTATAATTATACGTCATGATTACCACGAACTCAAGGAAGTTACAATGCTCAAGCCGTTAACGCCTGAAGTGAGTGCTGCTTGACCAACTAATGTGCATGAACCACCACCTGCCAAATTACTACAACCATAAATCATACCACTTGGAGTTGTCAGATATAAGGTTTGCCCGGTATTATCATAGACCATTGCCGCAACTAAAGTTCCACTTGGCAGCGTCCAGTTTGTCATCTGCGTTGCAGAATTCCCACCATTTACCTTCATTATATAGAAGTTATTATATGCATCAACGATGTATAAATTCAAAGAGCTATCCGCAGTAATTTTACGAATCGAATTAGCAACTGGTTGAGTAGCTGAGAGATAAACTGGTAGCCATAAGTTAGTTGCTGTACCAACAGTGCCAGATTCCACCCATAGCCCATTATTTGCACCAGCCACAACACCAGTTAATGCGATCTGCCCACCATTTGCCGTTCCTAAATTACTATAGGCTAATACATTAAGCGAACTTGCACCCGGTACAGGAGTACCTTCGGCAATACAGTTAGTAGTACTACCCGTAAGATTCAGACACACAAAAACTGATGGAGTATTACTTTGTCCAACAAAAATCCGACTACCATTGATTGCACTAACGTTAGTCGCCACATTACTCAAACCACTGGCATAGGTTTGCCAATTAAATGTAAGCTGTTGAATCCCAGCATTATAAATTGAAGTAGCCAGTGTTCCAGTTGTTGGTACTGCATAAATAGTTTGACCATTAATCAGTAAATTACTTGCACCCCTAATTGATGTAGACGTGTTAGTAGAATTAAGCACATAATTTCCATTACCTGACAAATAGATTCCATTATTACCTGCCAAATATAAAAATCCATAATAATTGTCATTGGTGTAGGCATTAGCCACATTCTCAGATTCACCGCGATAAATAGAGTATGAAGAAAACCCATTATTAACATTATACGATTCAACCCAACCGGTGCTAGTAGAGATGAGTAAGGTTGGAAGTTCAAAGACAGTAAGTGATGCACTTGCAGTAGTAGAACCACCACCAAATAAAGTGTCGTTAATCGAATAATTGGCAGTTAAACCCACTGCTGGTTTTTGTCCAATCGCAGCAGATTCACCTTGTAGCCATAAATAAAAAGTACAACTCTCACCTGGTGAAATCGAACTACCTAAACAATTATTGGGATCAAAATTAGAGCCTTGAGAACTAGGATAACCAACATTTGAAGGCCCCGAGAGATTAAGTGCCAAATCATTAACCGGGAAACTAGTATTAGTAATCCAATTTTGACCACCACTATTATTTTGTATCGTTACGCCCATACAGTATGGGGCATTGCTTGTACCGTCTGCACAATTACCTGTTTGAGTGCTAAAGGTAATATTATTTTGAACACCACAAGCAACCACAATCAGAGGAACGATCATTAAACATTTATTTTTCATCTTCTATTCCACCATCCTAATATGAGGTTAATTGTGAGGCTGTTTGCAAAGTTAAAACTGCTCCGCCACCAATTCCACTAATCGCTATCCATGGAGTGGCAGCTAGCACCCCTAAATAATTTGATGCGGTGTATGCCAAATAAGTTTGTCCGCTAAAATTGCTGCTGGATAAGCCAAGCCCTGAAACAAAAACACCTTGTGCAGCATCAGTTACAACTTGGCTAACTCCACCAGAAACCATAGCGCTTGATGAACTTAACAATGGAGCAAACGCAGCACCACTTGTCTCAGAATAAATGGAGCTATTGGTACTTTCAGTTTGGGTAATCCCGGCATACCACGTAGTTAATCCAGTAGAGCTATTGATAAATTGTGCTATCGACTGAATATCATTTCCGATCAAGCCGGCTGCAATCTGAGTCCATCCACCACCACTACATTGATAAATATTCTGACTAGTTGCAATTGTCAAGGTATTAGTTGCGATCATCTGGTTAATAGATCCAGGCGCTATAGCATACGGTATACTTCTACAAGAATTAGCTGAAATTGTAGCCAAATTACAATCATAAATATTACTTCCTGAAGAAATTAGCAAACTAGTTCCAGAAAATACTTGCGCTGAGCTTGGTGGATAATTAACAGCTACAGGAATACTACCCATAGAGTTAACTGCTAAGCTCGGCGTCACCTGAGAAACCTGCCCCGCATTATTGACTACATATAAATTTGCACTACTATCTGTAACTAAAGCCGCAACAGGAGACTGACCTACAGATGGTAAGCCGCTAATAGGAGTCCAAGAACTACGGCTTGTACCATTGTACTTGTATACGTTTCCTAAAATATCGCCACTGTACACCATACCATACGGATCTCGGGTTAGTGCTGTAACCCCATATTGCTCAGGGGAGTTTGCTGATATAATTGAGTTTGCGGTAGGCGAAGTGCTACCAGCATTAGTAATCGCTATATTTGAACTAAATATTCCACCAAGATATAAATTAGCACGCTGATTGATATTAGTCGTCGTTGAGTAGTTTGTATTACCATTGGTGTAATTAAGTGTTAGTGATATCGGATAAACTCCAATTGGCATAGCCTCACCACTTAACTGCACATAAAAAGTACACGCTCCACCATTAGCATTAAGCGTCTGCACGTTAGCGCCCTGCGTAGTAACACAATTCCTAGGATCGAATAAATTCAAATTAAATAATTGTTGTTGCGTGTTTGCAAAACTAAACTGAGGTATTCCCGCTGCATTAAAATCAACCATACTTGCCGCGCTGGTAACTCCGGCACTATTAGCTAGACTTGGGAACGAGACATAAAGTCCACTTTGATAAATCTGAATATTATTCGCATTCTGACCGCTATTATTATTAGTGATAGTCACCGCTGCACAGTAAGGAGATGTACCGGGTAATGTGCCATTCATCGGAAATGCAGCGGAATAGGGCGTTGCCTGACTTTCATAACCAGGGTAAGCACTAGTTACACACTGCCCTTGCGTAACTGTTAAAGTTACATTATTTGGTGTCTGTGCACAGCCTATGAGCAAAGCGCTAAATAATCCTAAATAGGTCGTTAGTTTGATAATTTTTATCATTAAAAAGTCCTGCAAGAGATAATTAAAAGGCTGCGTTTTTAGGTGTACGTGGGAATGGAATTATATCGCGTACATTTTGCACACCGGTAATATAACTAACGGCGCGCTCCAGACCAAGACCAAAACCAGCATGCGGAGCACTACCAAAACGACGCAGATCCAGATACCAAGCCAAGGCTTCAGGTTCAATTTCCATTTCCGTCATTCGAGCATGCAAGATGTCATAACGTTCTTCACGTTGTGCACCACCGATAATTTCACCAACGCCTGGAGCCAAAATATCCATAGCCGCAACGGTTTTACCATCCTCATTTTGACGCATATAGAAGGCTTTAATATCTTTAGGATAATTAGTTACAATGGTTGGTTTGCCAATCAGCTCTTCACACAAATAGCGTTCATGTTCTGAAGCCATATCAACACCCCAATATAAAGGATTTTCAAATTGCTTACCAGAGTTTTCTAGGCGCTTAATTGCATCAGTATAAGTAATCATTTCAAAATCATCATTAACCATTTGCTCTAAACGCGTCACCACGTTTTGATCAATAAACTGCGCAAAGAATCCCATATCATCACTGTTTTTATTTAACACTGTTTTAAAAACATGTTTTAGCATTCCCTGAGCTAGCTCCGCATTATCCATTAAATTAGCAAAAGCAATTTCTGGCTCAACCATCCAAAATTCAGCTAAATGACGAGTGGTGTTAGAGTTTTCAGCACGGAAGGTTGGTCCAAAAGTATATACTTTAGATAAACCCATGCAATAGGTTTCAACATTCAACTGTCCAGATACCGTCAAATATGACTCACGCCCAAAAAAATCTTGTTTAAAATCAACTTTCCCTTTGTCATCACGCGGTGGATTCGCCAGATCTAAAGTCGTCACTTTAAACAACTCTCCTGCACCCTCACAATCTGAGGCAGTAATCAGAGGTGTATGCACCCAGTAAAAACCATTGCTTTGTAAATAATCATGAATAGCCATTGATACGGTATTTCTGATTCGCATTACAGAAGAAATTAGATTAGTTCTAATTCGAAGATGGGCATGTTCACGCAAATATTCAACCGTATGGCGTTTTGGTGACACCGGATAAGTGTCCGGACTCTCGACAAAACCAGTTACTTCAACTTTACTGGCCTGAATCTCAAATTTCTGCCCGCCACCTTGTGACGCAACAAGAGTACCATGGGCAATAATCGCACAGTCTTTAGTTAAATTCAAAATGTCTGATTCGTAATTAGCCAGCTTTGATTCAATCACTAACTGCACCGCTTCAAAACAAGAACCATCCGATAAGGTCACAAATGATAATCCAGCTTTTGAGTCACGGCGAGATCTCACCCACCCGCGTACACAAACTTCACTACCAACCTTAACTTCTTCACTCATCAATTGTTTAACTGAATAAACTGTCATTTTTGCCTCTTAATTAATTTATTTTAAAATTCGTAAATCTTTACTGCACATGTTACATTTGACATAAAACCTGCCCAGTGTTTTTATAGTCCACATGGTAATTTAGCAGATTTCTGCCAGAACAACAAGCAAACAACCATAGCAAAACACGCTGTTTTCATTTACATTTTTGAATACTGAATATTGCAAGGTGGTTTTTTAACAGATAATAATGCGTTTATTATACCTTAGAACATAGCTATACAGGCATGATTATTTAAACCCGCCAAGCGATTTTATTGAATCAAAGTACAAAAGCCCTGCATTGGTAAATTATTACTGCAGAGCTTTGAATCTAAGTTGGTTCCTGATTGGATTATACAGGAATTACTACTTATTTGTTATAACGGCTAGTCAATAAAGTTACCGCCGGTAATTCTTTACCTTCTAAAAACTCTAATAACGCACCACCTGCCGTAGATACATAGCTAATTTTATCAAAAATATCAAATTTGTTAATCGCAGCAATCGTATCTCCACCACCAGCCAAACTAAATCCTTTGGAGTCAGCAATTGCTTGCGCTACAACTTTAGTTCCATTCGCAAATTGATCAAACTCAAAAACTCCAACCGGACCATTCCAGATGATTGTTCCAGCATTTTTTAAGATATCTGCTAATTCATCTGCAAATTTTGAACCGATATCTAAAATCATTTCATTATCAGCAACGTTAGCTACAGATTTTTCTATTGCTTTAGCATTAGCACTAAACTCTGTGGCAACAACAACATCTTGTGGCAATGGAACCTTAGCACCACGCGCTTCCATTTTATCCATTACTTTTTTAGCTTCAGCAACTAAATCTGCTTCTGCCAAAGAGGCTCCAATTTTGGCACCTTTTGCCAGCATAAAAGTATTTAAGATACCGCCACCAACAATCAAAACATCTACTTTGTCTGCAAGATTATCCAAAATAGTTAATTTAGTTGAAACTTTAGAACCTGCAACCACGGCTACCACAGGTTTAGCCGGAGTAGCTACAGCTTTTGCCAATGAATCTAATTCTTTAGACATCAATAATCCAGCACAAACCTCTTTAGCATTATTACCTACTGCATTAGTTGAAGCTTCTGCGCGGTGAGCAGTAGCAAAGGCATCATAACAAAAAATATCGCATAAAGCAGCATATTGTTTGCCTAGCTCATCAACATTTTTCTTTTCGCCTTTATTGCAGCGTACATTTTCAAGCATCACAACCTTGCTCGCCGAAAAATCAACACCAGCACTTTGCCAATCAGAAATCACAGGTATATTAATTCCCAATAATTTAGCCAAATCATCAGCAACTGGTTTTACCATATCAGCAGGCGCAATTTCGCCTTCCGTTGGACGCCCTAAGTGAGTTGCAACAATAACATTAGCACCATTATCTAAGGCATATTTAATCGTCGTCAATCCTGCGCGAATTCGTGTATCATCACTAACTTTGCCATCTTTAAGAGGTACGTTCATATCGGTACGAATAAATACAGTTTTTCCGTTTAATTGTAAATCAGTTATCTTTTTAAATTGCATATTCTCTCACCTTTATTTAAATAAACTAAAAACACTCTGGATTATGACGTGATAAAATGACGCCACTAATAAATAAAACAAACTTTAAATAACCCATATTTTACCCCATTGAGTTGCTTTTAGCAATAACCGTATTTTCTTTAGGTAAATTTACTCTTATGCAAAAAATAGTTATAGCATCTGCCAACTTAGGCAAGATTAAAGAATTCCAGCAAATATTTGCTCAGTACAACATCGAGGTTATTCCACAAGCAGAGCTGGGAGTTCCAGAAATTGAGGAGCCATTTACTACATTTGTTGAAAACTCTCTCCACAAAGCGCGCCATTGTGCGCGTGTTACCGGACTTCCAGCGCTTGCTGATGATTCTGGTTTATGCGTTACTGCACTTGGTGGCACGCCCGGAATATATTCCGCCCGTTATGCCGGAGAACCAAAATCTGATCAAGCTAATATAGATAAACTACTTCACGAGCTGCGTGATACTCAAAAGCGAGATGCTTATTTTTATTGCTCATTAGTATTTGTCAGAAGTAGCAAAGACCCACAGCCAATTATCGCCGAGGGAATTGTTGCAGGAAGTATTACCGAGCATCCAAAAGGTCATAATGGGCATGGCTATGATCCAATATTTTATGTTGCAGAATACAATGCAACTGCAGCAGAATTAGAACCCAACATAAAAAATGAAATTAGCCATCGTGGTAAAGCACTAAAGGAACTACGTAATAAACTAATTAACGCAAAAATTATTTAATTTAACAAGGAGCATGAAAATGCAACATGATATGTCATTTCAAATATTGGTAGATGAGGTACGCCCACTTATCAAAGAACTAACTGTTTTACAGGTAAAACAAAAATTTGACAACGGAGAAAAATTCGTCTTTATTGACGTGCGTGAAGATCATGAATGGAATGTGTCACATATTCCCAAAGCAATTCATATTGGCAAAGGAATTCTAGAACGAGATATTGCCGCAAACATTAGTGATAAAAACAGTGAGATCATTCTTTACTGTGGCGGTGGATTTCGCTCTGCTCTATCTGCATATAACCTACAAAAAATGGGTTATACCAATGTCGCATCAATGGATGGTGGAATTCGTGAATGGAACGACTTAGGCTTTCCGCTTAATAAATAAAAAATGCCCTGCTAAGGGCATTTTTTATTATTCTTCAGCAAAATGCTTTTGCATTTTTTCACGACGTTCTTGAGCCTCAATACTCAAACTCGCAGTAGGACGAGCAATTAAACGCTTAAGCCCGATTGGTTCACCCGTGTCTTCACAAAATCCATAATCACCATTTTCAATTGATTCTAATGCAGAACGAATTTTTTGTAATAGTTTACGTTCACGGTCACGGGTGCGTAATTCTAAAGCATACTCTTCTTCAATAGTTGCACGATCAGAAGGATCTGCAATATAGTTAGTATCCTGCTCTTGAAACGCCTGTGTTGTCTTTTTGGCATTATCAACCATTTCAGATTCTAATGATAATAATCTGATTTTAAAAAATGCCAATTGAACATCATTCATATAATCATCTTCTGGCATACTTAAAATATCAGCATCAGTCATTAATTCAGGATTCAGTAATTTAGGCATAAACACCTCATGCAAAACATTAGTCTACCACCTTCGTGGTAACTAACTTATTAATGTATGTTCACCAACAACTAGTAAAACTCATTGGGAATAACCAAACTTATTTTTCTTAAAGGTGCATATTATAGCGGGTATTTTATAAATTAACAATAAATTATTCCAAAATTAAGCTTTTATATTGATTTTATTATCTCAAACAAAGCAAGAAGTTAATATTAGCAACTACTTTACAATATCAATTTATTTTAAAATTTATTTGACACAGCGAGGTCACTTGGCTATAATACTGTTCTCTAAGCGAAAAGCTTTGTGGTGTGGAGAGATGGCCGAGAGGTCGAAGGCACTCCCCTGCTAAGGGAGCATACGCCCAAAAGCGTATCGAGGGTTCGAATCCCTCTTTCTCCGCCATTACGTTTAGAGCAAAAACATACAATGCATCCGTAGCTCAGCTGGATAGAGTACTTGGCTACGAACCAAGGGGTCAGGAGTTCGAATCTCTTCGGATGCACCAATATGTTTAAATAATATAGTGTCCCTATCGTCTAGAGGCCTAGGACATCGCCCTTTCACGGCGGTAACAGGGGTTCGAATCCCCTTAGGGACGCCACTATAATCAGTGGAGCGGTAGCTCAGCCGGTAGAGCAGCGGACTTTTAATCCGTTGGTCGCGAGTTCGAATCTCGCCCGCTCCACCATTCTTAAGTTTCCAAAATTATGAAATTTAAGCACATATTAGCGTTAAGTTGCTGTGTAACAGCTGCTTATGCGTATACACAAAGTGATCTTCTAAGTGCGCAATATGCGTATCAGGATGGTTCCAATAATGTAACGCAAGCTAAAACAGAAAAACAAGATGCCTCTAAGGCATTAGCTAAATCTAAGAAAAAATTAGAAGAAGCGCAAAAGGATTTACAAGAAGCACAGCAAAATCTTAATCAGGCACAAACCAGATTTTCAAATGCTGAATCAAACTTAGTTCAAACTAATCGTGATTTTGGTATTGCAAATGCTAAGTTAAATCAAATTTGGAATAGTTTAAACCCTAATCCTACGCCAAATAATTAAAACTACTGTCCCTATCGTCTAGAGGCCTAGGACATCGCCCTTTCACGGCGGTAACAGGGGTTCGAATCCCCTTAGGGACGCCAT
>JAIEPY010000087.1 GCA_019748155.1 Burkholderiales bacterium
TAGGTCAATAGCTCAATTGGTAGAGTATCGGTCTCCAAAACCGAGGGTTGGGGGTTCGAAGCCCTCTTGACCTGCCATATATAAGGTAGCCGGGAAATATTATCCCGGCTCCTTTTTTAGGAATTATTAGGAATTTAAAGAGGTGGCTAGCATAGTATATATGCTTGCGCCTATTTGTGGTTAGTGGTATAATTCCTCCCTGTAAAAATTTTTATAAGATTGCTTTTAGATGAATACACCAGTTAAATCTGATGAGATAAAACAACCGAGTAATGTGTTTAATTATGTTGCATTCCTTTTACTAGCTTTAGGGCTTGGTCTGTTTTATGGTTTAGAAATGAATGTATGGCTAAAATGGGGTATTTTTATCCTATCTTTAGCTGCAGCGTTGGGCACTTTTTTCTTTGTAGCTCCAATGGGGATTAATCTTCATGGTTATGTTCGTGATTCATACCGTGAGATGCAAAAAGTAGTATGGCCAGCTCGTAAAGAGACTATGCAGTTTACATGGATTGTGTTTTTGTTTGTAATCATTCTAGGCTTGTTCCTATGGTTGGTTGACAGTTCCCTGGCATGGTTATTATACGGTGTAATCCTAGGAAAGGGTAGCTAATGAGTTTGGCTTGGTATGTAGTGCAAGTTGCTACAAATATGGAAGACAAGGTTCAAAGTACCTTGGTTTTAAACATCATTAATAAAGTTAATGATTATGTTCATCTTGGACTAGCTGATAAAGCTAACTCAATTCGCGAAGCTTTCGGTATTACTAGTGATTTAGAAAATGATGCGCAGATTGATGAGTATCTTAAGACTAAAGTTATTTTAGTGCCAAAAGAAAAAGTTGAAGAGGTGCGTAACGGTAAAAAACGTGAAAATGACCGTAAAATTTTCCCAGGTTATGTATTGGTGAAAATGGACTATTCTGATGAAGTTGGTTTGTTAGTTCGCAAAACACCTAAAGTATCAAGTTTCATTGGTGTGGCTAAGGATTCGCGTCCAGTACCAATTTCGCAAAAAGAAGTTGACAGTATTTTACAACAAGTAAATGACTCTAAAGAAAAAGCCAAGCATAAAGTTGAATTTGAAGTTGGTGAAAAAGTGCGTATCGTTGATGGTCCATTCGTTGACTTTAATGCGGTAATTGAAGATGTGCTTTATGATAAATTCCGTCTACGGGTTAATGTTCAGATTTTTGGACGTGAAACTTCGGTAGATCTTGAATTTGGTCAAGTAGAAAAACTCGGGTAACAACCTAAATGGGATTTTTTACCTACCACATGCCCCCATTCCTAAATGTAATGGGGGTGTTTTACATTTTGGTCGCAGCACCAATTCTAATTAATCTGTTACGTGATGGTTATTGGAGTGGAGTCTTCACTGCTATAACCCAACTTATTCGTCAATATCTTATCTTTATTCCACTTTTGTTGATCGTTATCTTAGCATTAATTAATTGGGTTGATTTACCTTTTACCATTTGGCTTAAAAAGATAGAGTTGAATGCTCACGCCTACACTTTTTGGGACTTTATTTGTTCTTGCGCCGAAGGTGGCTTTGTCGCGGGTCTCTTATTTACCATAGCGATGTTAGCGGATTATTTAAAGCTGAAACAATTTGCGCAGGTAACTAAAATTAGCCTGATGGCTTCAATTTATGGTGGGCTAGCCAATGGAGTATTTAAGTTTATTTTTAATCGGCAGCGCCCGGCAATCGGTTTGGATCAATGGCACTTTTTTGCTTTTTTCGAAAGCGGAGCTTCGCATTTTTCTGATTTGATGTATGCTTATAATAGTATGCCATCAGGTCATACTATTAGCACGGTGGCGGCATTAGTTCCATTTTATATCTGTTATCGCCATAAGTTAGTGCGGAGTTTGTTAATCTGGTGGGGCTTAATGGTTTGTTTCTCACGAGTTTATACGATTAATCATTGGTTAAGTGACGTGGTTTTCGCCAGTGCCTTAGGTTTGTTAATTGGCTTGGCAGTTTATCAGGTTAATCTAAAGAGGCTTACTCATGTTGCGTAAGAGTTGGATTGCAGGCATAATTGCAGTGGCGTGTGCCATAGGAATAGTTTTTGCAAATGATGGACTACTAGAACGTTTAGAAGCTCTGTTTGGTGAACAAGGTTCACCACACCCAACCGTGATTCAGGCTAGTGGCTCTATCGAGGTTGCATTTAGCCCGAATAATGGCGTTACTGAGACCGTAGTTAAAGCAATCTCTGAGGCTCAGCAAACTATTTTGGTATCAGCTTACAGCTTTACTTCCAAAGATATTGCAGAGGCATTGCTTAAAGCAAAACAACGTGGTGTAGTGGTTAAATTGATCTTAGATAAAAGTCAGATTAGTCAAAAATATTCCTCGAGTACTTTTTTTACCAATCAAGGTTTTGATTTACGGATTGATGTTAAACATGCAATTTATCATGATAAAGTAATGATTATTGATGATAAAACAGTAATTACCGGCTCATTTAATTTTACCAAAGCTGCCGAAACTAAAAATGCCGAAAATTTACTAGTGCTAAGAAATAATCCAGAGCTGGCAAAACTTTATGCCCAAGACTGGTGGTACAATTGGAAGCTAGCGGTTCCGCGTAGTGAATTTGCTCTTAAAACTAAAGCTAGGACTACTACTGATGACTGATAATAATGCTGAATTATTTCAACTATCTCCTGAAGAGCACCAATTAACCCAAAAATTACAAAATATTATTAACCATGAAATAGAGCAGGCTGGTGGTACAATTTCATTTGCGCGCTATATGGAACTTGCACTTTATTATCCTTCGCTTGGCTATTATTCTAATCCATTGTTTAAATTTGGCGCAGGTGGTGATTTTATAACTGCACCATTGATTTCTGATTTATTTGGGCAACTAATTGCTCGGCAAATTAGTGAATTATTTAGTTTTGGTGTTGCTGCAGGGATTTTAGAATTTGGTGCTGGTAACGGAAAGCTTGCTTGTGATATCCTAATGATGCTTGGGGCACAAATAACGCACTACTACATTCTTGAACTAAGTGCGGATTTAGCACTCTGGCAACGCGCTGTGATCGCTGAAAAGTGTCCGGAGTATCTGAGTAAGGTGGTGTGGCTTGAAAGCTTACCAGAGCGCTTTAATGGTGTAATGCTAGCCAACGAAGTTCTCGATGCTCAACCTTGCAATTTGGTGCGTGTGAACAATCAAGAAATTACCGAACTTGGGATTGGCTATTCATTAGATTTTGGATATTTCTATCACGACTATCGCAGCAATTCACCAGCAGTTAATGCCGCTCGGGAATTAAATTTACCTTATTTGAATTATCAAACTGAAATCAATCTTAGTTCACGAGGCTTTATCCGTAGCCTATCTGAGAGTCTGGAACGTGGCGCAATTCTGTTGATTGACTACGGCTATGGTGAGTCTGAATATTATCATCCGCAAAAAAACCGTGGAACATTACGTGGTTTTTATCGGCAACAGGTTTTGGATAGTGTGCTGTATTATCCGGGAATCTGTGATATAACCGCCAGCGTTGACTGGAGTTCTATAGTTAGCACTGCATTGGATTCTGGGTTGGAATTTATTGGTTATACCACCCAAGCCAATTTCTTATTAAACTGTGGGCTAGCTAAGCAAATGCAGCAGCTTAAATCCGAGTTGAGCGAGCCTGAGTATCTCAAAATCTCTAATCAAATAAATAAACTAGTATCACCTAATGAAATGGGCGAGAGCTTTAAAGTCTGCGGCTTTAGCAAAAACATTGAACAGGATGAATGGCTGGGGTTTAGTTCTGGTGATCGTAGTTATAGCCTGTAAGTATATATTTAAAATATCTGCCCCTAGTGCGCTGCAGCATATAAACCACTCGCTTAACTAAGTCATTCTGATAAAATGTGAGACTATATTTTATCAGGAGTAGTTATGACTGCTGCAGTATCAAACGATAAGCATGGTTTTTGGCATATGCCGAAGACATTTTACGCGGTATTATTCATTGAATTTTGGGAACGTTTCGCTTTTTATGGGCTTCAAGCAGTTGCAGTGTTGTTCTTTATTCAAAAATTTGGTTTAAAAGAGAATGAGGCAACCGATCTATTTAGTTCATTTTCGGCATTATTATATGCATTACTAGTAGTCGGTGGTTATTTGGGTGATAAGGTATTAGGTTTACGGCGTACCTATTTACTTGGAATTATTTTCTTGATGGTAGGATATGGCAGCTTCGGCGTAGTATCTGATGTACACTTGCTTTATTGGGGCATGGGTATGGTTTTGGTTGGAAATATTTTCTTCAAAACTAATGCTGGTAACTATGTTAATCGTTGTTTTAAACCAACTGATCCACGCTTTGATTCTGCTTTTACCTACTTCTATATGTCAATCAATCTTGGCAGCTTCTTTAGTATGATTATTATTCCATTTGTTGCGGCAAAAACTTCTTATGGATTTGCAATTGGCTTATGCGGAATCGGTATGTTTGTTGCATTGGTTTCTTATTTTATTTTACATAAAAATTTTGTCAATAGTGATAATGAAGTTGGGAAAAGCGGGCAAAATAAATTTTTAGTTATGTTTGCTATTTCCTTAGTCGGTATTGTATTGGCTTACGGTTTAGGTTTACTATTAAAAAATCCTGCGCTTAGTAAGATCATATTGTTTGCAGTTGCTGGGGTGGTATTTGTTATTTTCTTTACGCTGCGCTCATATTTAAATGATTTTGAGCGTAAGGGTATGATGATTGCATTTATTCTATTGATTCAATCAATCTTCTTCTGGGTTATGTACATGCAAATGTCAACCTCATTAATATTATTTGCTGTGCATAATGTACGTAGCGATATTTTTGGCTTTGTTATTCCTCCGGAAGTTACGCAGAGCTTTAACCCATTCTATATCTTTTTATTATCACCAATTTTGGCTAGTATCTATGTTCGTTCAGAGCGCAAGAAAGCTCCGATATCGATTCCTGCCAAATTTGCATTTGGAATGTTAGTCTGTGGCTTAGCCTATGTGCTTTTAGCGCTGAGTTGCTTTTTGAGCGATGCTAATTCTACTATTTCTCTGATTTGGTTATTCTTGGGTTATGGTTTATACTCTTTAGGTGAATTGCTAATATCAGCAATTGGTTTGTCGATGGTTTCAAAGTTGATGCCGTTACGCTTAGGCGGATTTGCTCAAGCGGTGTGGTTTGTGACTACTGCGATTGGGATGAAGCTTGGCGGTATGCTGGCT
Source organism: Burkholderiales bacterium (assembly GCA_019748155.1). Lineage (GTDB taxonomy): Bacteria > Pseudomonadota > Gammaproteobacteria > Burkholderiales > UBA11063 > Aquella. The sequence goes on from JAIEPY010000087.1 coordinate 5,225, forward strand.
GGATTTGGTGGCGTAGATGAAAGCAAAGTAACTTCAAATGCCGATATTTTACATGGTTATCAGGTTTTATTTGCTTATATTGGGATCGGTGCAACAATCTTTGCTTTGATTCTGTTTATTTTTGTTAAACCATTAGCAAAAGCAATGCGTGATGTTATGGAACTTAAAGCTCAAGCAGCAGAATAAGCTTTATACTCAATCAGATTCATCACACTAGGTTGTTGCCAAGCTTCTCACCTACTAGTATTTCGAATCAGTTTGAGTATACATAATATTATAAAAAAGCCAGAGAAAATTATTCTCTGGCTTTTTTTAAGAGGAGTGTTTAAAACTTATACCATTTACTCATTACGTGATCCAAATGATTAGTCTCAGGCGTATAGCCTTTTACTTTAGGACTAAGCAAGCGATAGTAAGTATCTTGATAAAGTGGGATCACTACATAATTATCCATTGCAGCTTTGAGTGCTTGACGGATTAATTCAACTCGTTGTTTAGCATCTGATGAGTTTTGAGCTTTAGTGATCAAATCATTATAACCAGAAGTGCAGCTATGTGAGTTATTTTGTGGACCATTACACATATACAAATTAGTATAGCTATCTACTGAATCATAATCAGCAACCCAACCATCACGAGCGAGATCGTAATCACCTTTATGCCGCGCTTGTAAGAAAGTTTTCCACTCTTGATTAGCTGAAGTCACCTGGATACTATTTTCACCAAAAACTTGCTGCCACATTGATGCAATAGCAATTGCTTTTTTCTTATGGTCGTCACGAGTATTGTAGGCTATAGAAATCTGCAGTGGATGATTAGACCCATAACCAGCTTCTTTAAATAGCTGTTGAGCCTTGGCTATTTGTAAATCGCGTGGCCATTTTGCCCATTCATAGTCTAAGCCAGCAAACTTACCTCCTTCAATAGTTGAAGTAGTATAGGCATATAATGCTTTTTGATCTTGTCCCATAACATCTTTAACGATAGCCTGACGGTCTACTCCCATTGATAATGCTTGGCGTAGCTTGAGATTATCTTTGAATTTTGGCGATGTCATGTTAAAATCAAGGTATTCAATCGTTTCCCATGAGACAGTGTGCTCTTGCTCGGGCATTTGTGCCTTGATGGTTTTGTATTGATCAATCGGTAACAAGTAAGTGATATCTAAACCACCTGATTTATATTGGCTTAAAGAAGAGTTTTTATCAACAATCGGGAAGAATTTAACTTTTTCAATCGCAACGTTGTTTGCGCCGTAGTAATTGGGGTTTTTACTTTCTAAGACATAGCCCTGAACCACGCGCTCATCGAGTTTATAAGCTCCAGATGTAACCATATTCTTGGGATCAGTCCATGCTTGCCCAAATTTAGTTACATTGATTTTAGAAACAGCGCTTAAGTTAGGCATAGCACAAATTGATAAAAACGAGCTATCTGGGTGATTTAGCGTAATCTGAATTGTATTGGCATCAAGAGCCTTAATTCCTAGCGTATCAACTGCTGCTTTGCCATCAATGATCGCTTGTCCATTTACGATGTTGTTTATTAACATATTGTATGGTGATGCAGTTTTAGGATCTGCAAGCCTTTGAAAGCTGAATAATATATCATCGACAGTAATCGGTGTTCCATCGGAAAATTTGATTCCTGGACGCAGATGGAAGGTATAAGTTTTATTATCAGGGGAAATATCCCACTTTTCGGCTAAACCAGGGATTGGTTTGTTACTTTGATCGGAAGTCACCAAGCCTTCAAAGAGATCATAAGCAACCCGGGTACTTTGTACATCTTCTGCCATTTGTGGATCAAGAGTAGCAAGATCAGCACCTAAGTCTACATTAATAATAGTGCTGCTAGAACTTGATGAGCTATTACTTTCTGAAGATTTATTTTTATCTGAACAAGAGCTAATGGCTAGGGAACTTGCAATTAAAGCCAGAATTAGCGAACTTTTTTTGTAATACATATTCACTTCCTGAAAATATTTAGACCAGCAGTCAATTTATTAATAAACTGACTGCTGAATAAAATTTGAAATTATGCTTTTAGTTGTGCTTCAACGGATGCTAATGCAACCATATTAACCAAACGACGAACAGTTGAAATTGGGCTAATAATGTGAGCTGGTTTATTCATCCCCATTAAAATGGGTCCTACCGTTACGCCATCAGATGAGGACACACGCATTAGATTGTAGGAAATATTTGCGGCTTCGATATTTGGCATTATCATTAAATTAGCTGGTCCAACCAATGGAGAATCAGGCATCGCACGGGCACGAATATCCGGAATCAATGCGGCATCAGCATGCATTTCACCATCAATGATTAATTCTGGATCAGTTTTTTGCAGTATCTCTAATACGCTGCGCATTTTTATTGCGCTTGGTGAGTCACCATGAGAACCAAAGCTGCTATGAGAAACCAAGGCAATATGTGGCATCACGCCAAAAGTATGAATAACTTTGGCTGACATGCGGGTTATTTCTGCTAATTGCTCGGCAGTCGGATTTTCATTGACATGAGTATCGGCGATAAATAAAGTTCCACTTTGAATAATCAGTGCATTCATTGCCGCGGCAATTTTACCCGGGTTGTCATAACCAATAACGGTTTTAATCGTTTCAAAATGATTATGGTATTTACCATCCAATCCGCAGACCATTCCATCAGCATCACCGTTGCTAATTAGCATAGCACCAATTAGTGTCCGACGGGTTAGCATATGATCGCGGGCGGTTTCTTCGGTAACCCCCTTACGTTTGGTAAGTTGATAATAGCGTTGCCATAAAGCTTTATAGCGGTAATCATTTTCAATATTAACTAACTCAAAATCTACTCCAGCCTCGATTTTAAGCCCTAGTTTTTCAATCCGTTTTTCAATGACAAACGGACGACCAATTATTATCGGGCGTGCTAGTTTGAGTTCTTTAATCTCTGATACTGCGAGTAAGGTACGTTCATCTTCACCTTCACAAATAACGATGCGCATTGGGCGTAATTTAGCGGCATTGACAATTGGGCGCATAATCATGCTTGAACGATAGACATACTCATTTAGTTTTTGAGTGTATGCATTAAAATCAGCTATCGGGCGAGTGGCGATACCACTTTCCATTGCCGCTTTAGCAATCGCTGGTGCAATTACTTCAATCAAGCGTGGATCAAGTGGTTTAGGGATCAAATACTCACGTCCAAAACATAGTTCTTGTCCACCGTAGGCGCTGGTTACCATTTCGTTAGGTTCCATTTTCGCTAAAGTCGCAATCGCATGTACCGCTGCAACCTTCATCGCTTCATTGATTGCAGTTGCACCACAATCTAGCGCGCCACGGAAGATATATGGGAAGCATAAGGCATTATTGACTTGATTGGGATAATCACTGCGCCCAGTAGCCATAATTGCATCCGGGCGTGCTTCAATAACTAATTCCGGCATAATTTCCGGTGTAGGATTTGCTAATGCAAAGACTAATGGATTTGCAGCCATTTTGCGAATAGAGTCTTGTGAGACGGTATTAGGACCTGATAAGCCTAAAAAGATATCTGCATTTTCAATTGCATCATCTAAGGTGCGGTAAGAAGTGGTTTGACAGTATTGTTGTTTGGAGAAGTCTAGTTTACCTTCGCGTTCTGAATGAATAACGCCTTTAGAATCACATACATAAATGTTTTTCTTTTGTGCACCAAGGCTCACCAAGAGATTTAAACAGGCAATTGCAGCAGCGCCAGCGCCGGAGACGATGATTTTAACATCTTCAATTTTTTTATTAACTATGCTTAAACCATTAATAGTTGCGGCAGCAACCACGATCGCAGTACCGTGTTGATCATCATGAAATACTGGAATTGCCAAGCGTTCTTTAAGCTTACGCTCGATTTCAAAACATTCTGGAGCTTTGATATCTTCGAGATTGATCCCACCAAAGGTTGGCTCAAGCGCAGCAACTACATCGACAAATTTATCCACATCGGTTTCATTGACTTCAATATCAAAAACGTCAATGCCGGCAAACTTTTTAAATAAAATTCCTTTACCTTCCATAACTGGTTTACCCGCAAGAGCACCAATATTGCCCAAGCCAAGTACGGCAGTTCCATTACTGATAACTGCGACCAAGTTACCACGGTTAGTATATTCATAGGCAGTTTTAGGGTCTTTTTCGATTTCTAAACACGGGGCTGCGACACCTGGTGAGTATGCCAGAGATAAATCGCGTTGGGTTGCTACAGGTTTGGTTGAAACCACCTGAGTTTTCCCAGGTGTAGGCAGGCGGTGATAGTCCAAGGCATCTTTGGTTAGTTGTTCATTTAATTTAAATTTATCACTCATTGGTAGTGCTCCATTTGTAAGATTATCATATTTATTGTCTACTCATAGTATTTGATTCTTGGACGCGAAGGATTGATGAAAAAGACAACGCAGTGTAGCTAGAACTACATAAGGAGTCTTTTTTGAAATCTGACAAAGTCCAAGGTTCAAAGACGAAGAGTATATGTTATGGCTGAGTTTATTTATAATACATAAGCCTTTATTGTACTATGATTCTTCAGTAGATTAATCTAATTAATTGATGCGCTGCACTATACTTAAATCATAGCTTGTTGCGTATGTTTGCCACATATGAACACTAAGTACGGCTTAACATGCCTTGTTAGCAAGCAGGTACAGAGTTTAGTCATGTGATATAATCTGTCAAATATCCCTGCAGGTTTAATTTTAATTTGTATGGAACTTCTTGATATAAAAAGGTAAACATAAATTGGCAATAATTACGGTAGATAAATTAAGCTTGGCTTTTGGGCATCATCAACTTTTAGATAAGGTTAGTTTGGCGCTGGAAAAAAATGATAAATACGGTTTAATCGGGCGCAATGGGGCAGGTAAATCCTCTTTGCTTAAAGTACTGGCAGGTGCGCATGCCGCCGATGATGGGCGGATACATTATCAGGATGGTCTAAAAATTGTCTATCTGGCGCAGGAGCCAGATTTAAACCCTGATAGTACAATTTTTCAGGAAGTAATGAGTGGGTTAGGTAATTTAACTCAAACGCTTCAGGATTACTATGCCGTGTTAGATCAAATGGCGGTTGATTATAATGATGAATTATTGGAGCGAATGACTACACTACAGCATGAATTAGAACACCATAATGGCTGGGTAGTTAAAAATTTAATTGATAAGACACTCTCCGAGCTGAGTTTGGATGGCCATCAGTTAGTCGGTGCCTTGTCGGGTGGAATGCGCAAAAAAGTTGCTTTGGCTAAAGCGCTGGTGGCAAGCCCGGATGTAATGTTTTTAGATGAGCCAACCAATCATTTGGATGTCTTTGCGATTGAATGGCTAGAGCAGGTTATCAATAATTTTCCCGGCGCAATTGTTCTAATTACCCATGATCGGCGCTTTTTGGATAATACCGTAACTAAGATTTTGGAATTAGATCGTGGGAGCTTACGTAGTTATCCAGGTAATTTTACCAAGTATCAGGAACTAAAAGCCCGCCAACTTGCCGATGAGGCTAAATCCAATGCTGAATTTGATAAATTATTGGCACAAGAGGAAGTTTGGATTCGTAAAGGAATTGAAGCTCGCCGTACGCGCAATGAAGGGCGGGTGAGACGTTTGGAACAGTTACGCAATACTCGTAAGGAACGGCGTGATCATATTGGCTCAGTTAAGATTCAAATTGACAGTGCAGCTAATTCCGGTAAGATTGTCGCTGAAGTTGAGCATATTAAGGTGGCATTTGGCGATAAAGTTATTATCAATGATTTTTCAACTAAAATTTTGCGCGGGGATAAAATCGGTTTGATTGGGAGTAATGGGATTGGTAAAACTACCTTACTTAAAACCATTCTAAGTGAAATTACACCAGTTGCGGGTAAAATTAAACTCGGGAGTAAGCTCGAAGTTGCTTATTTTGATCAATTACGCCAACAACTTGATGATGATAAGACGATTCAGGAAGTGATCGGGCAAGGGCAAGATTATATTTTTATCAATGGCGCGCGGAAACATATTGCAACTTATTTAGAAGAATTTTTATTTGATCCGGCACGCTTTCGTTCTCCGGTATCATCCCTATCCGGTGGCGAACGCAATCGTTTATTATTAGCACGTTTATTTTCGCAGCCAGCCAATGTCTTGGTGATGGATGAACCGACCAATGATCTGGATATGGATACACTCGAGTTACTTGAGGAATTATTGGCGAATTTCCCTGGTACGGTGTTTTTGGTGAGCCATGATCGGGAGTTTTTAGATAATGTCGTAACCCAGTCTTGGGTGTTTTTGGGTGATGGTAATATTTTAGAATTTAGCGGTGGTTATAGTGACTGGTTTAGTTATAAAGACCGTTATTTTGCTGAATTTTATTCGGCAGCTAAAGCCTCTGCCGCGGCGGATGAACTTTCATCTGCCACAAATACAGCTGGTGCATCCTCTGTCGCGATTACTCCAGCGCCTGTTGCAAATCGGAGTAAATTATCTTATAAAGAAAAATCAGAGCTTGAGCAATTGCCAGATTTATTGGCTAAATTTGAAGCCGAACAAGTCCAACTTAACCAACAGCTCCAAGACCCTGAGTTGTATAAGAGTGATCCAGATTTGGCAACAAAATATCACGCACGCGTCGCAGAAATTGATGATTTATTAATTGAGAAGTTAGCGCGCTGGGAAGATCTAGAAGCGCGAAGTACGTAGTTTTATTATGATTTCACAACAAACTATTGATGATGTGATCAAAACTCATGAAATAATTAATCAGGATAAGTACAATGGTAAAGAAAGCACCTGAATTATTAAATGATGGTAAAAACCGTTGTGGCTGGTGTAATAAATCAGTTTTATATCAACGCTATCATGACGAAGAGTGGGGCAGAGCACTGCATGATGAACATAAGCATTTCGAGTTTTTACTACTGGAAACGATGCAAGCTGGACTTAGCTGGTATACGATTTTACAGCGTCGCGAAGGCTACCGCAATGCTTTTGCTGATTTTAATGTGATAGAAGTGGCTAAATTTGATCAGGCTAAAATTGAAGAACTGATGCTTGATGCCTCAATAATTCGTAATCGGCTTAAAATTGAAGCAGCGGTACACAATGCCAAACTATTTATTCAGATTCAACAGGAGCATGGTTCGTTTGATAATTATATCTGGGGCTTTACCGCAAATCAGATAATCGGCAATCGCTGGACTAGTCTCGGGCAAGTTCCAGCGACCAGTGAATTATCGGATCGGGTAGCTAAAGATTTAAAAGCGCGCGGCTTTAAATTTGTTGGTTCAACTACCATTTATGCTCATTTACAAGCGATAGGTGTGATTAACGATCATTTAGTTGATTGTTGGGCTTACTCGTCGCGCTAATAAATTAAAAATACTCAACACCAATTGCTCGGCGCACTTCAAGTAGCGTTTGTGCGGCAACGGCTTGGGCTTTTTGTGAACCAATACGGAGCATATTCATTACTTCAGCTTTATCTTTGGCAAATTCGTTACGACGGTCGCGAATTGGACCAAATTTTGCTTCAAGTATTTCAAGTAGATAGCGTTTAACTTTAACATCACCCAAGCCACCGCGTTGATAGTGTGCTTTGAGTTCTGCCACATAGTCTTTATTGCTATCAAAAACATCCAGATAGGAGAAAACCATATTACCTTCAATTTTCCCTGGATCTTCAACGCGTAGGTGATCGGGATCGGTAAACATTGCCATAACCTTTTTCTTGAGTGTATCTGCATCATCTGCCAGATAAATACAGTTACCCAGTGATTTACTCATTTTAGCTTTACCATCCAGCCCAGCTAGGCGAGTATGTGTCGATAACAAACCTTTGGTCTCAAGCAATACATCACCGTAGATACTATTGAACTTACGTACAATTTCATTGGTTTGTTCGATAACGGGCAATTGATCTTCACCAACTGGAACAATGCCAGCTTTAAACGCAGTAATATCTGCCGCCTGAGAGACCGGATACATCAAAAAACCAGCGGGCACATCTGCGCCATAGCCTTTTTGCTGCATCTCACTTTTTACGGTTGGATTGCGTTGCAGTCTCGCAACTGTCACCAAATTTAGATAAAACATGGTTAATTCTGCCAGCTCGGGGATTGCTGATTGGACAAACATCGTTGTTTGAGCCGGATCAAGTCCAGCAGCTAAATAATCAAGCGCAACTTCAACAACATTGTTACGAACTTTTTCCGGATTATCGGCATTGTCAGTCAGAGCCTGCATATCGGCAATCATAATGAATTGCTGATGATCTGCCTGCAAGCGTACTCGGTTTTCCAGTGAGCCTACATAGTGTCCAAGGTGAAGTTGTCCGGTCGGGCGATCACCAGTTAAAATAATTTTATTTTCTTTCATCTTCTTGTTCCTCTTCGTTGCTAGTTCCTTGTTCTTCCTCTTCGACAAATTCGCTAATCCATTTATCCCATAACTCAGGGGTCTCAAGGCTAATTTTGCCGATTTTGCCATCGCGAAAATCTTGGATCACAATTTCACTGATTTTTTGGCGATCTATCACGCCACCAGTCATGATACAGCCACGCTTATTGGCTAAAACATCGAGTAATTTATCATAGTGTAGTGCAAGATGCTCGGGCTTTAATTTATAGCGTGCGGCAAATGATTCTTGATAGATACTTTGCTGTAAAAATTCAACCAGATAGAGCGCGACTAATTCTTCATCCAAAGCATTGCGTCCGATGCTATTACAGATTGCCAGATTATAACCAATTTGCGGATAGCGGATTTTTTGCCACATCATTCCTGGAGTATCAAAGATAACAAAGGTATCATTGACGTAAAGTCGCTGATTGGCTTTGGTAACTGCTGGTACATCGCCAGTTTTAGCAGCTTTTTTACCAACCAATTGATTAATTAATGTCGATTTGCCAACATTGGGAATCCCGGTAATCATTACCCGTAATGGTTTTTCAAAGCTGGTACCACGTGCGGGTGCGAGCTCTTTGCACAAACGGATAATTTTATCCCGTTGCTTTTTGTTGTCTTTATCACCTAAAATCGCAAGGGTGTTTTCTTGCTGACTAAAATAATCCAACCAGACTTTACTGATTTCTGGATCTGCCAGATCGCTTTTATTGAGAATTCTGATTTTACGTTTGAAACGAATTATATTTTGTATCAGAGGATTGCAGCTGGAGAATGGTGCACGTGCATCGAGTAATTCAATGACAATATCAATTTCTTCACTTAATTCCTGTAATGCCCTTTTGGCACGGTTCATGTGGCCGGGAAACCATTGTATAGCCATTATTTATCCTTTAAAATTCAGCCACGATTTTAGCATAAATAGCGTCACCTCGAGATGCTCTGAGTGGAGAATTTCATGTCGCAGAGAAAATTCCAACGTAATGATAAATTATTTTTAAGCCGAAACTTTTACCATAAATTAATCACTCCTTGGCAGATAAGGCTTAAGCTCATACTTGTAATTTGTCAACTTAAATATTTAATAAATTCGCAGAAATTTTGTTGAGATTTATTTGATTTACAGAGTATAATCGTCCCTGTAAAACACAGCCTATAGTGTTTCAAATGATTGTTTGATACTAAATATAGTGTGTCACCGAAAATGTGAATAAAAGGATTTTCTATGCATCTAACTAATGAAGCCAATATGTTAGCGACCCAGTATGGGCAGTCGTTGACACCGCATGGCGATTTTTCAATGTACCACGTAGTTCGTCGTAATGGCGAAGTTGTGGAATTTAATCCAACTAAAATTGCAGTAGCAATTACTAAAGCGTATATTGGCGTTCATGGTCATAATAGCATGTCATCGGTGGGTGTGCGTGAACAAGTTGCGCAATTAACCAACATGGTTATTTTGGCTTTGCAGGGACGTAAACCCGATGGTGGTTCAATTCATATCGAAGAGATTCAGGATCAGGTTGAGTTAGCGTTGATGCGTAGCGGTGAACATGAAGTGGCACGGGCTTATGTTTTGTATCGTGAAGAACGCCGTCATGAACGTGATTTGGAAGGTGTGAAACGCCCAGATACACAAATTCACGTGGTGCACGCGAATGGTGAGCGTAAAGAGCTAAACATCAAACATGTCTATGCTGTGATTCAAACTGCTTGTGAAGGATTATTGGAAGTTAATCCAAAATTGATATTGGATGAAGCGCTCAAAAATCTTTATGATGGCGTGAGTGAAGATGAAGTCTTTAAATCAGTAATTTTAGCTGCGCGACTTTTAATCGAAAGTGAACCAGCCTATAATTCAGTAACGGCTAGATTGTTGATGCACACGATACGTAAAGAAGTTATCGGGCGCGAAGTTAGCCAAAATGAAGCTAATGACCTATATAAAACTTATTTTGCGGAATACATCCAAAAAGGTATCCAAGCGGAATTATTAGATCCGCGTTTAGCCGAATTTGATTTGACTAAAATAGCGGCTGCCTTAGATGGTAAACGCGATAATCAATTTAAATACTTAGGTTTACAAACGCTGTATGATCGTTATTTTTTGCATATTCGTGGTACACGGATTGAATTACCCCAAGCCTTCTTTATGCGCGTAGCAATGGGCTTAGCGTTAAATGAAGTTGAGCGTGAGCGTCGGGCAATTGAATTTTATAAGCTATTGTCTAGCTTTGACTTTATGTCATCAACACCAACCTTGTTTAATGCTGGAACCTTGCATTCTCAGTTATCTAGCTGTTATTTGAGTACGATTTCGGATGATTTGATCGGAATTTATGACGGAATTAAAGAGAATGCTTTGCTCTCTAAATTCGCGGGTGGTCTCGGTAATGATTGGACGCCAATTCGTGCCATGGGTGCACACATCAAAGGTACTAACGGTAAATCGCAAGGAGTGATTCCATTTCTAAAAGTGGTTAATGATACTTGTGTGGCAGTTAACCAAGGTGGAAAACGTAAAGGTGCCGCTTGTGTTTATCTTGAAACCTGGCATGCGGATATTGAAGAATTTTTAGATTTACGTAAAAATACCGGTGATGATCGTCGGCGTTGTCATGATATTAATACGGCTAACTGGATTCCTGATTTATTTATGAAACGGGTGCATGAGCAAGGTGAGTGGACATTATTTTCACCCAATGAAGTGCCGGATCTGCATGATAAATTTGGTCTTGAATTTGAACAAGCCTATCTTGGCTATGAGAAATTAGCCGCTGCGGGGCAAATTCGGGTAAGTAAAAAAATACCAGCCTTACAATTGTGGCGCAAGATTTTAACTATGCTTTTTGAAACTGGGCATCCATGGGTTACCTTCAAAGATCCATGTAATATTCGTTCACCACAACAACATGTTGGGGTAGTGCATAGTTCTAATTTATGTACTGAAATTACCTTAAATACCAATGAAAACGAAATCGCAGTATGTAATTTGGGTTCAGTGAATTTACTTAATCATTTAACCGACAAAGGTTTAGATTTTGTTAAATTAAAACAAACAGTAACTACCGCAATGCGCATGCTGGATAATGTGATTGATATTAATTTCTATCCGGTAACTAAAGCGCGTAACTCTAATTTACGTCATCGTCCAGTTGGTCTGGGCTTTATGGGTTTTCAGGATTGCTTACATCAGTTGCGTATTCCGTATGCTTCGATTGAAGCGGTAGAATTTGCTGATCGCTCAATGGAAATGATTTCTTATAATGCGTATTGGGCATCTAGTGAATTAGCGCGTGAACGTGGTCGTTATGCTTCCTATGAAGGTAGCTTGTGGTCTCAGGGAGTTTTACCGTATGACTCAATGAAGTTATTGGCAGAAGCTCGTGGTAATAGCGATTATCTTAAAGTTGATAACTCAATTACTCTGGATTGGGATGCTTTGCGCGAACAAATTAAAACTTATGGTATGCGTAATTCAAACTGTCTGGCAATTGCGCCAACCGCAACGATTTCCAATATTATTGGCGTTGCGGCATCCATTGAACCAACTTATCAAAATATTTTTGTTAAATCAAATCTATCTGGTGAATTTACGGTAGTTAATGAATTTTTGGTACGCGATTTGAAACAACAGGGCTTATGGGACGAAGTTATGCTCGGTGATATCAAATATTTTGATGGTAGCTTAGAGCGGATTGAACGTATTCCTGCGGATTTGCGTAAACTATATGCAACTGCTTTTGAGATGGATCCAAGCTGGTTGGTTGAAGCCGCTAGTCGTCGTCAGAAATGGATTGATCAGGCGCAGTCACTAAATCTGTATGTGTCTCAGCCATCGGGACGTAAGCTCGATGAGCTATATCGTTTAGCATGGGTGCGTGGTTTAAAAACTACCTACTATTTACGCACCTTAGCCGCAACAGCAGCTGAGAAATCAACTGGGCGTGGCGGTGAACTTAATGCGGTATCCGCAGATGGTTCGGCAGGGCAATTTAGCTCACGGGTTAATATGGATAATACGCCGGCAACTGATGCTAAATTCTGCTCAATTGATAATCCCGAGTGTGAAAGCTGCCAATAATACTAAATATCACTTTATCTTATCTCAAAAAGACTAGCCGTGTACTTCCGTGTACACGGCTTTGTTATAAATACTTTGCATCCAAAAATCAAATCCTGTGAATATTACACCGCAATATAAAAACTTGCGAATGTGTACTAAATAGTATACAATGGGGGTGTGAAATATGGGGCATAGCGAATGAAGAAAATTGTAGCATGGAACATTGAAAAAGCAAAAGTTTTGTTTGAAAACAGAGGATTGGAATTTGAAAGAATATCAATAATGATTGAAGAAGGTCAGTATATTGACATAAGGAATGTACCCAGTCGTCCTGATCAAAAAATGTTTATACTTGATTATGATGATTATATTGTTTGTGTTCCATTCGTCGAAAATGATGATAAAATATTTTTAAAAACTGCATATAGAAATAGAAAGACCAACAAACTATTTAAAGGGGACTTTAATAATGAATAAAACTAAATACCTTGATTTAACAGCATTAGAGCCAATCGATCAACTAGACACAGAAGAGTTGGAATTTCATAATGCATTAACAAAAGGTGAAACAGTCTCAATAGATACGGAAGAAACTAGGCGGTATTATGCAAAAGTATTCCAAGTTTCAAATGGTAGAAGTCGTGCAGTTAATGTTCGCTTAAAAGAGCAGGACTATATAGGGCTAAAGACAAAAGCGTTAGAATTGGGAATGCCGTATCAATCGCTGTTAAATTCAATAATCCATCAATATTTAACTGGCAAGTTAATTAGTAGTATTCGTTAACTTGTCAATGGTTAATTCAATTTCAATAAATAAAGAGGAAGCGTAGTCCTCTTTTTCTTATTGATACCCTTGAGGGTTGCTGCTCTGCCAGTGCCAGCTATCTTCACACATCTTAGCTAAATCATATTCGGTATTCCAGTTTAGCAATTGTTTAGCTTTAGCAGGATCAGCAAAACATTTGGCAACATCACCAGCTCGCCGTGGCTGAATCTGATATGGTATTTCCTTACCACTAGCTTTAGCAAATGCTTGTACTACATCCAAAACTGAATAACCAGCACCAGTCCCTAGGTTTACAGTGATTAACTCTTGATGCTTAGCCAGATATTCGAGTGCTTTAATATGTCCACGTGCCAAATCAACGACATGGATATAATCACGCACACCTGTACCATCATGAGTTGGATAATCACCCCCAAAAACATTTAATTTTTCTAATTTACCAACTGCAACCTGAGTGATGTACGGCATCAGATTATTTGGAATTCCGTTAGGATCTTCGCCAATTAGTCCCGATGGATGTGCTCCAACTGGATTGAAGTAACGGAGTAGTCCCACCGCCCACGTTTTATCTGCCTGATACATATCACGTAAGATTTGCTCCATCATCAATTTGGTCCAACCATAGGGGTTAGTAGCTGATAATGGGAAATCCTCTGTAATTGGCGTAGTATGCGGATCGCCATAAACAGTTGCTGAAGAGCTAAAGACAATAGTTTTAACATTAGCTTCAGTCATTGCTTTAAACAGTGACAAGCTGCCAGCCACATTGTTTTCATAATAGCGCGCAGGTTGTTGTACCGATTCACCCACTGCTTTGAGCGCTGCAAAGTGAATAACTGCATCAATTTTGTGCTGGTTAAATACATTTGCCAAAGCATTTTGATCTAAAACGTCAGCCTGATAAAATATTGGTTTTTTGCCGCTGATTTGTTCGATTCTCTCCAATACTTTAGGGCTGGAATTACAAAAATTATCTACGATAACTACTTGATAATTATGAGCTAATAGCTCGACTACTGTGTGAGAACCAATATATCCCGCACCACCTGTTACTAAAATTGTTTGCATTTGTCAATTTCCTTTATCTAAAAATAGTCCGAGCCGTTGTTATTTATTATTAATCATTCGTGTCAACTTACCACCCAATAGCCATGCGATTATTGCCGCACTTAGACCTAGTAAGAATATATTTCTAAATAAGTGCTCGTAATTGTTAAAGCTAGCAATTTGTGTAGCTAGATCATAGCGTTCAGTTGAGCTTTTGGCTGAATTATTAGCGACCAATGATGCAATAAATGAACCTAGCTTTATACCCAAAGCGCTAGTGATGAACCACATTCCAATGGCAAAGCCGCGCATTCTGTCTGGTACCAACTGTGCCATTAGCGAAACACCCAGCGCGCTAATTAGTAATTCAGACGATGCAAAGAAGACTGAAATTGCCAAAATTTCCCAACCAAAACTGATTTGTTGACTTGGGTCGGTTGCTAAGCAGACAAAGTACAGCAAACCATAGGCACATGAACTAAACAATAAACCAATCGCGAACTTATAGGGTAATGAAAGATCATTAGTACCTAATTTACGATAAATAGCAGCAAATACTGGCGATAAGAGAATAATTCCACCAGTTCCTAAAAAGCCTGGCACCGATTGTGGATTAATCTCCCAACCTAAAAAGTGTAAATTCACATGGTGCTTATTAAACAGCATAAAAGAGGTATTTTTTTGTTGGTAAATTACGAAAAATACTACGGCATAGAAAAGTAGAATTATTGCGACTATCATTTTCCTACGTTGAGCATGATTACTTTCACGAATAAGCTGCCAGATAAAATAGCCAAAAATTGCGATTGAAGCTACAGTAAGTAATAAATTAATTAATTTGTCATTTTGCAACATTACACTAATAAAAATTAAACCAGCAACCAGACTGAAGGCAAAAGGCGCTATTTTCTTCGGCGATAATTTTGCCAAACCTAGCGCATTGTCAACCTGTTTAATCATGGCATAGTTTTTTAAATTATAAACTATCCCAACTAGTACGCCTGCGGAACAAACTAGTAAAGCTGCTGTATATCCGACATTTTTTGCGAGCATCGGAATCATTAATGAAGCGCAGAACGAGCCCATGTTGATTGACATGTAGAAGTAAGTATAGGTTGCATCCAAGGTGTTTTTATCTTGCCCATAGATTGAAGCAATTAAATTGGTCGGTGCGGGCTTAAATAGGCAAGATCCTAGAATTATCAGCGCCAGCGCAGTATAGATAAAAAGCGGACTAAAATTGCTGCCAATGGAAAGTGCTGCATAGCCAAGGAATAAGAGAATTGCACCAGTAAACATGGTACGCTTAATTCCCAATACATTATCTGCAACATAACCGCCAACTGCATTAAACACATAGGTTAAAGCGGCAAATCCACCCATTAGCGTCGTCGCGGTTGATTCACTAAAACCAAGTTTGGCAATATAGAAATAGATCGAAATATAATTAAAGCCATAATAGCCAAAACGTTCAAAAAACTCCAAAAAACATAAAATGAAAAATGGTTGTTTAAAGAAGCTTTTCGACTCTGACATTTTGGTGCCTTTCAAGTGTTGTAGGGTTAGTGTGAGACTACGTTTTGCGTTATTTTAACCTATCAAATTAGTTGTATCTGAACTATTATTATGTATTTTGCAAAAAAGCATTCCTGCCTGATAGGAATGTATATAAATCATATGTTATAATCCTAGGGTATAAGATTTAAACTGAAAGTGGTTAGGGCTAATGAAGCTATTTCTGATGGCGATGAAAAATCGTAAAATGTTATTTAACTTGATTAAATCAGATTTTAAAAATCGATATTTAGGCAATCACCTTGGTATTGTTTGGGCGTTTATTCAGCCGCTTGTGATGGTTGCAGTATATTGGTTCGTTTTTACTAAAGGTTTTCGTGTTGGAGCGGTGTCAAACGTTCCATTTTTACTATGGTTGTTAGCCGGGATGGTTCCGTGGTTTTTATTGAATGATGCTATCATGAGCTCAAGTAGCGCGGTAACTTCACAGGCTTTTATGGTAAAAAAAATTGTATTTGAGGTTAAACTGTTGCCTTTTGTCAAAATTGGCTCAGCAGTGTTAGTTAATCTTGCTTTTTGGGTGTTTTTACTAATTGTGTGTTTGGCGTATGGTTACTACCCAAGCTGGTGGTGGTTACAATTGGCTTATTATATGTTGTGTATTATTGCAATTAGTTTGAGCTTGGGATTGCTGTTTTCAGCAATTATGCCGTTTATGCCAGATATGGGGCAGATTATAAGTGTGATTTTTCAGGTTTTATTTTGGGCGACTCCGGTAATGTGGAATGAAACTATGCTTCATGGTAAGTTGATTTATATAATAAAGCTTAATCCTTTTGCCTACATCGTCAATGGCTTTCGCGAAACGTTGATTAATCATCAGCCATTTTGGCAGCACTATAGCATGATGGCATATTTTTGGTTATTCACTCTTGTAACGTATTGGCTAGGTAATCGTACCTTTAACAAACTTCGTCCGCATTTTGCTGATGTGTTATAGGGTAAATGTATATGAATGCTGATATTAGTTGTTAAATATTGTTGAAGTATAAATAACTGGAAGAAAATGAAACGACTACCGATAGGAATTTCAACTCTAGAAGAGGTACGGGCTAAGGATCATAGCTTTGTAGATAAGACTAAACATGTATTTAATTTAGTTAAGACGGGAAAATACTATTTCTTATCACGTCCACGACGGTTTGGTAAATCACTATTTTTAGATACAATTAAACAAGCATTTTTAGGGCGTAAAGATTTATTTAAAGATCTATATCTAGAGCATAACTGGGATTGGACAGTAAAATATCCCGTAATCCATTTTGACTTTGGGGCTAGCTCAGCCTATGCGAGCAAAGAAACCTTATTGGATATAATCTGGCAAACATTATTAAGTTATGCCAATGAGTACCAAGTTGTGCTTAATCAAAATTTAACTTATGGCTCAGCCTTTCAACAATTGATCCGGGGTATTGCGGAAAAACATCAACAAAAGGTCGTAATTTTAGTTGATGAATATGATAAACCGATTTTAGATAATATAAATAATCTGGATATAGCAGTTGAATTACGCGAAATGCTTAAAGGTTTATATGCATGTATAAAATCTAACGACGCGTATCTGAAATTTGCCATCCTAACCGGTGTCTCTAAATTTAGTAAGGTCAGCTTATTTAGTGGGTTAAATATCCTTGATGATATTAGTTTAACCGCTCGTTACGCTGATATTTGTGGTTATACGCAAAACGAACTTGAAAGTGAATTTGCCGAATATTTACAAGATGGTAAGATTGATAAGCAGGAATTAAAAACTTGGTATAACGGGTATAACTTTGCCGGTAATGAAGAACAAAAAGTTTATAATCCTTTTGATATACTGCTATTTTTTAGTAAAGATTATGAATATCGTGCCTATTGGTTTGAAACGGCAACGCCGACCTTTTTGGTGAAATTACTTCAAGCCAAACATTACTTCATTCCAAACTTGGAAAAAGTTACTGTGAGTGATAGTCAACTTTCAAGCTTTGATATTGATAATATCCCATTGTTGACGTTGCTGTTTCAAACTGGTTATTTGACAATAAAAAAAGCAGTGAAACGTGGACAGCAATTAGCCTATGAATTAAGCTATCCCAATTATGAGGTTAAACATAGCCTTAACGATGCGCTAGCAACAATAGGCAGTAATGCTGAAGATAAAGAACAGATAATTAACCAACTGTACGAAGTAATACAGAAAAATGAGTGGGATAAGTTTAAAATCATCCTAACTAGTCACTTTGCGAGCATTCCGCACGATTGGTACCGTAAGAATGATATTGCTAATTATGAGGGGTTTTATGCTAGTGTGGTGTATAGTTATTTGGCAGCGCTGGGCTATGAATTAATTGCTGAGGATGTTACTAATCAAGGCAAGATTGATTTAACTTTGATTATGCCTGAAAAGGTACTAATTTTTGAATTTAAGCTCAGTAAATATGGTACAGCACAACAAGCGATTGAGCAAATCAAAGCTAAAGCTTATCCACAGAAATATCAAGCAAATAATAAATCAATTCATTTAATCGGGATTAGTTTTGAGCCTGAAAGTAGAAATGTGATTGAGGTGTGTTGTGAGCTTAGTAGTGCTTAACTTAATAACTGATTAGAATAAACCGTTTTGGCAATTGAAATAAAACATATAACTGAGTAAAAATACCATGAATAAAGATATCGCAATCAAAGTAGTAAAGCTGACCAAGGCGTGTCTGGGAAAAATAAAAGGCAATAAACAATGGTAATGCAAAAATATTTAGATCCTAAAAATGATGTAGCATTTAAAAGGCTCTTTGGAACCGAGAAGAACAAAGAAATACTGGTTAACTTCTTGAATGATGTGTTATGCCGCAGTAATATCATTGAGGAAGTAGAGTTTTTACCGACGATAAATATTCCGGATAGTGCAGAGCAAAGAGTGAGTATCGTGGATGTAATGTGTCGTGATAAAGCTGGAGCCAAATTTATCATCGAAATGCAGGTAGTCTCCACATTGGAATATTTAAAACGCGCTCAGTACTATGCAGCACGTGCTTATGTCGGTCAACGGACTAAGGAAGTAAAATACAAAGATTTAAAAGAAGTTATTTTTTTGGCGATATGTAATCAAACAATACTACCAGAGCATGAACATTATATCTCTTATCATGTGATGTTGGAACAAAGTACACATAAAAATCATTTAAAAGATTTTAGTTATACCTTTATTGAATTAGAAAAATTTAATAAATCAGCCGAAGAGCTAAGCAGCCAATTAGATAAGTGGATATATTTTTTCAAACACGCGGAAGAGGGAGAAGTTTTCCCACAACAGCTAATGAAAGATGAACATATTCATCAGGCATTGGATGAGATGAAATCATTTAATTGGAGCGAAGAAGAGCTATTAGCCTATGAGCACGTGGAATATGAACATTATGCTTATATTGAAGGTATGGCTTTGGCAAAAGAAGATGGCAAGAAAATAGGCGAGCAAATTGGGCTGGAAAAAGGTAAAATTGAAGGTAAAATCGAAATAGCTAAAAAACTAAAAGATGTTGGCATGAATGATAAGCAAATTGCCGCGATTACGGAGTTAACTATTGATGAAATTAGTAAAATACTGTGATTAAAGATATAGTTAAAAATGTAGTTGGTAAATTATGGCAATGTTAAATTACTTAGATCCTAAAAATGATGTAGCTTTTAAACGACTTTTTGGTACTGAGCGAAATAAAGAAATTCTGATTAATTTTCTAAATGATGTTTTGTGTCGCTCAAGCAATATTGAAGATGTTGAGTTTTTGCCGACCATAAATGTACCGGTTGCTCATGAAAAACGAGTGAGTATCGTGGATGTAATGTGTCGAGATAAGTTCGGAAATAAAATTATCATTGAAATGCAGGTGGTCTCAACCTTAGAGTATTTGAAACGTGCGCAATATTACGCTTCGCGAGCTTATATAAGCCAACGCACAAAAGAGGCTAAATATAAAGATTTGAAAGAAGTGATTTTCTTAGCAATTTGTAATAAAAATATTCTACTGGAACATGAGCATTATATTTCCTATCATATACTATTAGGAAATAATACGTATCAGCAATATTTAAAAAACTTTAGCTATACGCTTATTGAGCTGGATAAGTTTAATAAAAATGTTGATGAACTAAATAGTATGCTGGATAAATGGATATATTTTTTCAAACACGCGGAAGAGGGAGATATCTTCCCACAACAGCTAATGAAAGATGAACATATTCATCAGGCATTGGATGAGATGAAATCATTTAATTGGAGCGAAGAAGAGCTATTAGCCTATGAACACGTGGAGTATGAACATTATGCCTATATTGGAAATATGGCATTAGCTAAAGAAGAAGGCCGGCAAATCGCTTTGCAAAAATGTAAAATTGAAATAGCTAAAAAATTGAAAGCCACCGAAATGAGGGAACAACAAATTGCAGAAATTACAGAATTAACTATTGAAGAAATTAGTAAAATATAATGAATAAAGATATCGCAATCAAAGTAGAAAACCTGTCTATAGCATATAAGTTATATACTATACCAATTGCTCGGGTGAGAAAGCAGTAATATGGCTATAAAGCCTTTTGTAGGGTGTGATGTATGAATGCTGATGTTAGATGGATTCAACGCTTGGATAATTTTAGTCGGGCTTTGGCTCAGTTGCGCTATGGGATAGAATTGTTGCGAGAGAGAAAGTTGTCAATACTTGAAGAACAAGGTATTATTCAAGCCTTTGAATATAACCACGAGCTGGCTTGGAATTTATTAAAGGATTATCTGACTGAGTATGGTGGTTTGGTGAATTTGATCGGTTCACGGGATACGACTCGCGAGGCCTTTAAGCGTGGATTGATTGACGATGGCGAGCAATGGATGGAAATGATAAAAAGTCGTAATTTATCCAGCCATAGCTATAATGAAGGTACGGCAAAAGAATTGTTAAAAATAATTCCTGAATACTTCATTGAGTTTGAAAAACTGGTCGCCAAATTTACTGCATTAAAAGAGTTGGAATAATTTTTTTATCAAAGAGCAGATAATAAATAAAGATATCGCAATCAAAATAGAAAACTTGTCTATAGTATATAAACTATATACTATACCAATTGATCGGGTGAGAAAGTAGTAATATGGCTATAAAATCTTTTAATTTACAAAACTTTGGACCGTTAGTTTCAATACAAGGTGATAATTTAGGTAAAATTAATCTAATTATTGGTGCAAATAGCACGGGTAAAACGTTTTTGTTGAAAGCATTGTATTCTGTGATGCGCTCTTTGGAGGAGTGTAATCGTGGCGATGATAGACGAACTTTTGATGAAGTTTTGAGCGATAAATTATATTGGACGTTTCAGGCGGGTAAGCTTGGTGAGCTAGTTACCAAAGGCGCAAATAATCGATTGCAATGTCTGGTTAGTATGCGAGATACTAGTTCAATAGATTTTGAGTTTGGACAAGATACAACTAAAAAAATAGTGGTTGCAGAGAGTGAGAGAAATTATCGAGTGGATAACTCGGTGTTTTTACCACCCAAGGAGGTTTTGAGTTTATCAAAAGTTATTTTAAAATCAGGGCTGCAAGATCGAGCATTTGGCTTTGATGCAACATATGTTGATCTGGTTGTGGCGCTACAAAGTCCATTACAACGTGGACGAAATTATGATAATTTTTCAAATTCACGCCAAAAACTTGAGGGGATGTTTAGCGGGAGAATTGAGTTTGATGCATCAAGTGATAAATGGATTTATAAACAAGGAAATAGTAAATTTTCTATAAATACAACAGCAGAAGGTATTAAGAAAATAGGCATTTTTGATACCCTATTAGGTAATCGTTATTTAACTCCTGAGTCGGTGATTTTTATTGATGAGCCTGAATCAGCATTACATCCTACTGCGATTAGCCAATTATTAGATATTATTCTGGCTTTAGCGGAGAGTAATATCCAGTTTTTCATCGCTACTCATTCTTATTTTGTAATTAAAAAGCTCTATATCCTTGCTCGTGGAAATAAACTTTCTTTACCTGTGTTTATTGCTAAACAAAATAATCAATGGCAACAGACGGATTTATTTGATGGTATGCCTGAAAATGAGATTATTAATGAGTCAATCCGTTTGTACGAAGCTGAATTGGATACTTTAGAATGGGAATAGTTCAATCGGTTGAATCAAGTATGACTTTTGAATATAATAGTGATTGTGGTTATAGAATTGACGATTTACCATTTTATACTAAAATGTCATCAGAATATAGTGTAAAAGATTGTGATTTTGTATGGTTAAAGCAAAATAAAGAATTATGGTTTATTGAGGCAAAGAGTTCAACTCCACATCCATATACGAATTCAGATAAATTTGCTAGTTTTATTGATGAGATAGTGGGTAAGTTCAATGATAGCATTATGTTATATTTTGCGATGCAGTTAAATTTAAGTAAAACACCACAAAGTTTATTGCCGATTAAGTTTCAACCATTTCAAGAGCAGGAAATACGACTTATTTTAGTTATTAATGGATTTAAGATTGAGTGGGCTACGTCTGTACGAGATAAATTAAATCTAGTCTGTAAAAAATTTCGTTATTTGGCAAATGTGCAGGAAATTGTAGTCTTGAATGATGATTTAGCCAGAAGACGTAAGTTAATTTTGTAATATAAAGAAAAAATGATGAATAAAGATATCGCAATCAAAGTAGAAAACCTGTCTATAGTATATAAATTATATACTATACCAATTGATCGAGTGAGAAAGCAGTAATATGGATATAAAGTCTTTTGTAGGATGTGATGTGAATGCTGATGTTAGGTGGATTCAACGCTTGGATAATTTTAGTCGGGCTTTGGCTCAGTTGCGCTATGGGGTAGAATTGTGCCAAGAGAGAAAATTATCAATACTTGAAGAACAGGGTGTTATTCAAGCCTTTGAATATAACCATGAGCTGGCTTGGAGTTTATTAAAGGATTATTTAGCTGAGTATGGTGGTTTGGTGAATTTGATTGGTTCACGGGATACGACTCGCGAGGCCTTTAAGCGTGGATTAATTGACGATGGCGAGCTATGGATGGAAATGATAAAAAGTCGTAATTTATCCAGCCATAGCTATAATGAAGGTACGGCAAAAGAATTATTAAAAATAATTCCTAAATACTTCATTGAGTTTGAAAAACTGGTCGCCAAATTTACTAAATTAAAAGAAACGCAGAGCTAAATGCGCTTTGGATTAACCGAAAATACCATTGGACAAATTAATAGCATTTTTGCTAAGCACGGTGCGGTAGAGAAAGTAATTTTATATGGTTCACGAGCCAAAGGTAATTATAAAAATGGTTCGGATATTGATTTAACTCTATGTGGCTTAGAACTAAATCAGAGGTTGTTACTCCAAATCATGACCGAACTAGATGATTTACTCTTGCCATACAGCATTGACTTATCAATTTACCGACAAATTGACAATTCCAATTTAATTGAACACATTCAAAGAATTGGAATAATTTTTTATCAAAGAACAGATAATGAATAAAGATATCGCAATCAAAGTCGAAAACCTGTCTAAGGTTTATAAATTATACAACGCGCCAATTGATCGGATGAAAGAAGCATTGCACCCCCGTAAAAAATCATACCACAAAGAATTTTATGCGCTAAACGATGTGAGCTTTGAAATAAAACGTGGTGAATGTGTTGGTATATTAGGCAAAAATGGAGCTGGTAAATCAACTATTCTCAAAATTATTACTGGGGTTTTGACTCCAACGAGTGGTCAGGTTACTGTAAATGGTAAAATTTCTGCATTGCTTGAACTTGGTGCCGGGTTTAACCCAGAATATACAGGTATGGAAAATATTTATTTTCAGGGTAATCTTATGGGTTTTGCTCGTGAAGAAATGGACGCCAAAGTTCAAGGTATTTTAGAGTTTGCCGAGATCGGTGCTTTTATTGAACAGCCCGTTAAAAATTACTCTAGTGGCATGTTTGCTCGTTTAGCATTCGCAGTTGCGATTAGTGTTGAGCCTGATATTTTGATTGTTGATGAAGCTCTATCTGTTGGAGATGCGGCCTTTCAGAATAAATGCATGCGTAAGATGATTCAGATTATGGAGCAAGGTACAACTGTATTATTTGTGAGTCATGACACTCAAGCAATTAATAAATTTTGTACGAAAGCAGTTTGGTTAAAAGATGGTACCAAATATATGGAGGGTGAAACTGAAGATGTTACTAATGCGTATATGTCTTTTTCCGTATATGGCTTGGATACCACTACTGAAGCAATTGATGTTGAAGCGTGTTCAAATAACGCCTTAGTAAATTATGATTGGTTAGTTTCGACAGATGGATTAGAGTGTTTTGGCGATGGGAAAGCAAAAATTCTGCGAACTGGGTTTTTGGATGGTCAAGGTAAACCTTCTTCGCTTATTAAGCAAGGAGATACAGTACAGTTTGTTTGTGAGATGGTAGCTTTTGAAGATTTATACGATGTGGGGATTGGTGTGATGTTAAAAGATAGATTAAATATTGAAATAATTACATTTAATTCGTACATGTATAGTAGCCCTTTAACATATATGAAAAAAAATACACGGTATATTGCTAAGGTTAATTTTAAGGTTCCAAAAATTTTCCCTACTGATTATACTGTAACCGTGGCGCTTTCAGATGGAACGCAGCTTAATCATAATCAACAACATTGGATCCATGTTGCTGCAACAATACGCGTTGTTTCAATAGATCTTATTGATGCATGTATTGTTACATTATATAAAAATGAGGTGGAATATAGCTATGAGCAAGTATAATTTTGAATTAAATTTAGATGCCGATAATTCACATACCAAAATACTAAAAAAAATATTACCGGGTAGTGTTGTCTTAGAGTTTGGACCTGCTCATGGTGTAATGACCAAATATATGCGTGAAATTCTTAATTGTACGGTTTATGCTGTTGAACTAGATAATGAAGCAGCGTTAGATGCCGAAAAATACTGTAAAGAAATAATTGTTGGTAGTATTGAGGTATATAGTTGGAAACAGGCGTTTTCGGATATTAAATTTGATTACGTTCTGTTCGCAGATGTCTTAGAACATTTATATGATCCTTGGAGGGTTTTAACTGAGGTAAGAGGCTTTTTGAAGCCAGAAGGTAGAAGCTTAATTTCACTCCCTAATGTTGCGCATAATGCAATAATAATGAATTTAATGAGAGATAAATTTGAGTATAAATCAACTGGTTTGTTAGATAATACACATATTAGATTTTTCACAAGATCCAGTATTGAAGAGATGATAATTAACAGCGGTTATAAGATTGTTGATGTGGATACAGTAGATTGTGCTCCAGAAAATACAGAATTTAGATGTCAATATTTAGATTTTGATGATTCTGTGGCTGATAGTCTTTTACAAAAGCCAAATGGACATGTTTATCAATATATATATGATATAGCAAATAAAGAATCCCGAGTACCTATATTAATTTCAGGGAATATTGATAAGGCAGCGCCTGATTTTCCTGAAAACTCACATATGCAATTATTTTATTATCAGAGTGATGAAGTAAATGTGCTTGATGTGCGGACATTTTATTTTGCAGATGATATACAAACTAAATTTAGTTTCGAACTTATAAACATTGTTAATTTAACCCATATTAGGGTTGACTTAACTAATTTTCCCGTAGTGGCAAATTTGGAATATGTGAAGTTGATTTTTGCGGATGGTTCTGAGCATTTATTACAGCCTTGTTATAGTAATGCAAATTTTATCGAGGGTAATAGTTATACCTATTTGCATGATGATCCGATAAATGTATATTATTTAACTCCGCTAAATTTGCAACATATTGCGCGGGTTGAAGTTGCTGTTGATTTGCAGCCTATAAAGAAATCCGAGATTTTGGCTTTAGCCAATCAGATCACAACTAAACAAAATGAGAAAATTATTCAATTAGAGTCTATTTGTCAACAAACTCAGCAGCAACTTCAGCAAGCTCATCAATTAAATCCGTGGAGTCATGCGGTGGTTGCCTTGCATTATGATATTGGTCAGGATTTTAATGCTGAGCATTATTTACAACAAGCAGCACAGGTTGGATTAAAGCATTATGAATTTAGTTTAAGTGAAATTGCTGGTATCAAAGGAGTGCGTTTAGACCCGCTTAATTTGCCAGCACATATTAAGTTAATTTCAGCTCAAATTGTTACCAAAGATAGTGTTTTTTATCCATTATCTGTTGCGTGGCATAATGCAAATCATTTGGCGGAAAATCGCTATAGCTTTTATCATGATGATCCAATTTGGATCTTTGATTGGAGTAGTTTGGGCGCGCTTGATTATGATAAAGTCGTGCTTGAATTTGAGCTAGAGTTAATTGAAGTTCATGAGCTGTCTAATTTTGTTGTTCAACAATTGGCTGTTTTTAATACTAAAGAAGCAAAATTGAGTTCCACTCAGGCAGAATTGAGTTCCACTCAGGCAGAATTGAGTTCCACTCAGGCAGAATTGAGTTCCACT
>JAIEPY010000108.1 GCA_019748155.1 Burkholderiales bacterium
TTTTTAGTTAATAGCAAGCGAGTACGCCGGCTCATGCTTAAACTTGGGATTAAAGGCATAATTCCTAAACGCAATTTTTGGAAAATGCGTTATTAGATATACTAGCAAATATTGGTAGAAAATACCAAATTACATTTGTCTAGGTACTTATAACACACCTGTGGTGCTACTACCATTTAAGCTTGGTACAGATGTCATTGGATCAACAACAACCCCATTAGTTTGAACTACTGGTAATGGTTGTGGAGTATCTCCACCACTACTACCTTTACCTGGACTGCTCATACTGCATACTGAAATCAGCGTTACAAAAACGGGCAATAAAAAAATTTTGTTTGGGCTCATTTTATTATCCTTATAAAAATTTGCTTAACGTTATTTCTAGGTCTAAGTTGATTATACATAAGATATAGTTTTTTTGGATAGTGTCATTTTTGACACTATAAATGAGTGTTAAGATATGATAGTCAGAGTAAGATAGATCCAAGTTTCTACGGATGCAATTAAACCTTTGATTTAAGTGTCATTACGCTTGGCGCAATTGTTCTCGGGGAAGTTTTGAAAGCATAACATTCCGGGTGGTAATACTAATTGAAATATATATCACAATAAATTAATCCAATCACGATGCATGATTGATTTCACTAATTCTAAGTTTTTACTGAATGCATTCCATGCTATACATGTTTTATCAATAATTTATGGATAATTATCATAACATTGATTGGCAAAGTGAGGTTACCTAGCCACTCCCAAACTTGTTCTACCACATTTAATTTTGGTGAGTATGGAACTATAATTGCGATAATTAGACGGCATGCAACAAAAAGACCTCCGTTAATGGAAGTCTTTTTAGTCTATTATAATGTGCCACAAGCAAAATTACTCACCGCTTGCGCCATAGTTAGGTAAATGACGAGCAGATGGATCATCCAAATCACAATTTGGCCATTCACGATTTGGTAACCAATAACCACAAATCACATGATCTTGATTCGGAAACATTTCGTTGAATATTTCACGGTACATCAGACCTTCTTTAGTTAACGGCGAATTGTCGTTGTATTTAGCAGCTGCTGTTGCAAATTCAGCATCAGTATATTTAGCTTCAGCTAGTTCAATCAGACAATCAACCAAGCCATGCCCTACTGCGTCTGAGAATGCCGCTTTATCACGGAATAAAATCTCAGCTGGCAAATAATCAGTACCATCAAAAGCTTTACGTAGTAGATATTTACCCATATTGTAAGTGTTAAGTTTTAATTCCGGCTCAATTTCCATTACATAAGTAACGAATTGTTTATCCGAGAATGGAACCCGTGCTTCAAGGCTATTGCCCGCGATACAACGATCAGCACGTAACACATCATACATATAGAGTTCTTTGATCCGTTTTTGCGATTCT
This sequence comes from Burkholderiales bacterium, assembly GCA_019748155.1. GTDB lineage: Bacteria > Pseudomonadota > Gammaproteobacteria > Burkholderiales > UBA11063 > Aquella. Next base: position 1,406 of record JAIEPY010000108.1, read on the forward strand.
TTTTGGAATTCAATCGCGCTTGGTGCATAGTCAGTGTATTTATAGCCAAACAACTCATCACTAACTTCACCGCTTAATACCACGCGAATATCACTATTTTCACGGATATATTTACACAATAGATACATTGGTGTACTTGCTCGTACGGTAGTTACATCCCACGTTTCAGCATGCCAGATGATCGTGCGTAATACATTTTTAATATCTTGCTGAGTGAAAATCACTTCATGGTGATCCGTACCAAGATAATCCGCTACTTGTTTCGCATATTTTAAATCAATCGGGTTGTAATCCAAACCAATTGCAAAAGTAGTAATTGGCTTAACGGTGTGTTTTTGCGCAATTGCACATACCAAACTAGAGTCAAGGCCACCACTTAATAAATAACCAACTGGCACATCGGCATCAAGCCGTTTTACAACACTGGCTGTTAAAATATTACGAATATTAACTAAAATCTTGTCCATATCATACTGTTTACCACCGGGTAGGCGATATAATTCACAGAATGGTTTGATTCCTTCGCCATTGTAATAATGCCCGGGAGGGAATGGATAAACTTTTTCACAAAAAGCAATTAAATCTTTCATTTCAGACGCAAAAGCAATTTGATTTTCCGCGGTATAACCATAAAATAATGGACGAATTCCCATCGCATCACGTGCAGCAATAACCCGCTGATGACGTTTATCATACGCAACAAAGGCAAACTCACCATCTAAAATATTACATGCTTCAACTAAGCGGTGATTTTCCAATACCGGAATAATTGTTTCACAATCCGAGTGTGAAATATAAGCATAATCAGTATAAGTTTGCTTTAATTGCTTATAATTAAAAATTTCGCCATTACATAACATCACCCAGCGATCATCTTCAAATGGCTGATCTCCGGCATGAGAAGTATCTACAATTGCCAAGCGGTGAAATATAAAAGTATAATCTTCAACTTGTTTGATTTTTGTAATATCCGGGCCACGATAGGCAATCTGACTCTCGGTACCATATTTGCTGGGTCTGACGCTAATTCCACACATTGATCTATAATTCCTTTTCTAATTAATCGGCTGAGTTCTAGCACTTTGAAACACTGAATTTCAATAAATTTAAGCTAAGTAAGCATATTTTCTCTACAGTCAATCTATGATTATAAAATATTTTCCCGTAAGTGTGTGAGTAATTTTATGCTAAAATCATCATATATTTAAATAAAATTCAAAGGTTATAACTCTATGTCATTAAAATGTGGAATCGTCGGACTGCCAAATGTTGGTAAATCAACTCTTTTTAACGCCCTTACTAAAGCCGGAATCGCCGCGGAAAATTATCCATTTTGTACTATTGAACCCAATGTCGGAATCGTTGAAGTTCCCGATGAGCGAATGGCAGAATTAGCCAAAATCGTTAATCCACAACGGATGCAACCTGCTATTGTTGAATTTGTCGATATCGCAGGATTAGTTGCTGGCGCATCTAAAGGTGAAGGACTGGGTAATCAATTTTTAGCCAATATCCGTGAAACTGATGCGATTGTCAATGTAGTACGCTGTTTTGAAGATCCTAATGTTATCCACGTTGCAGGTAAAGTTGATCCAATCAGTGATATCGAAGTTATTACCATGGAACTAGCCTTAGCTGATATGACAACTGTAGAAAAAACCATCCAGCGTGAAGGTAAAAAAGCTAAATCAGGTGATAAAGATGCCCAACAACTAATCGCAGTTTTAGAACGCTTACTACCTCACCTAAATGAAGGTAAGCCAGCCCGAACTTTAGGTCTGGATAAAGATGATATTGAATTAATTAAGCCGCTATGCTTACTAACGATTAAGCCGGCTATGTTTGTGGCCAATGTCGCTGAAGATGGTTTTAGCAACAATCCTTATTTAGATCGTTTAACTGAATACGCAGCAAGCCATGATGCGCCTATCGTGGCAATTTGTGCGGCGATTGAATCTGAGATTGCTGAATTAGAAGATGCCGATAAACTTGAGTTCCTCCAAGATATGGGTATGGAAGAACCGGGACTTAATCGTTTGATTCGGGTTGGTTATAAACTCCTTGGTTTGCAAACCTATTTTACTGCTGGAGTAAAAGAAGTTCGCGCATGGACGGTAAATGTTGGTGCAACTGCACCGCAAGCAGCAGGCGTAATTCATACCGACTTTGAAAAAGGCTTCATTCGTGCAGAAGTAATTGCTTATAATGACTTCATTCAGTACAAAGGTGAACAGGGCTCTAAAGAAGCCGGCAAAATGCGTCTGGAAGGTAAAGAATACATCGTTAAAGATGGTGATGTAATGCATTTCCGGTTTAACGTTTAATATTCCCCCAACCAGATCCAAAGTATCATTCTTAAAGGCCATGCAAAAAAAGCATGGTTTTTTTACACAAACCCAAAACATAATGCTAAAATACTCCTTGCCCTGCGATGTTCGTGTAGGTAGTGCAATATTCTCGAACCAATGATGATCTTATATGGGTCAGCTTTCATACAGTGAGCGTGTATCGTTTCTCGAAATGATCCCATAAGCTGTAAGCAAACCCAAAATCTTAACTAAGGTTCATCAGAATATTCTCTCATACGGCATAGGCGGGGATTTTTCACATCTTGAGTAATACACTACAGACACCGCACTATAAAAATTTGTTTGAGTTCCCATTCACTATATGTTCGTAAATATCCTTTTGGAATAGCAAAACCGTTTCAACGATACTAAAATTTATCAAGGCAAGGTTGCTAGATAAGGATAAACTGTTGTGTTTTCGGATGGGACATACACCCCCAAAATATTTTTTTGATATACCGTATTTGCCGAAATAACACTTGCCCCCGGATACGCAATATTAGTCCAGCTAGCAGTACCAAAAGTTTCATCTGCATTGCGTGGTACATTGACAAATGCGGCACCAGCCATACCCGAAGCTAATGCAACATCTGCAGCTAGATTATAACCGCCATTACCATCAGTCGTAATTCCTTCAAAATGTGAAACGATCGAATTTGCAGGCTCATTTAAATAGTTAAAACTGCTCCAATGTGATGCAGTATTAGTTGCAGAATCCCAATCCACCAAATAAGCCGTAGTGAGCCCACGGGCATTAGCGTCACTATAACCACCAGCAATGGTATAGCGGGTATCTCCATTGTGCCAAATTCCATAAGCCGTAATACTCACCGCTCCCGGTTTAGTAAGATTAATATAGCTATTAGTTGCAATATTATAAATAAACGCTTTTCCAGTTGCTAAACGAGTATCGTAATTACCCACGACTAAGCCACCCATGGTGCTATGAGCAATGGTATTAATCACACTGCTACCATCTGGCGATGGCGGTAATAAAGTGCTCCACGTACCTGACTCATCAACTGCTCCTTGATACAAGAGTCCAAGTGCAGCACCTCCTGATTCAACAGTGGTATAATTACCAACAATCTGTACCGTACCTGATGTATCACCATTGTTTGGACCATATAATGAGGTACTGCTTACCGTCACCCCTGCCGAGCTAGGATAGTTCAATAAATGCCAGGTTCCACCATTAGTTGATATTGGTCCGACATAGAGTAATCCTGAATTAGTTGTAGCACTATAAACACCGCTGATATAAACATATGAAGAACCGTTTACACCACGAATCCCGGTAACTAGCGTTGGCGCACTCTCATCATTATACCCATGTATTGTTGAATATTGCACAGTCGGTACAGGAGCCACACTGTTATTTGATGAACCACCAGATCCACAAGCGACAGTCACACCAGTAATTAAACTTATCAATAGTAGGTTTTTCTTCATCTTAATTTTCACTTTTAAACGTTTTAATTATATTGCCAGAAATCATTTAGATAACCATTGCTGCTCGCTCCATTTCCAGAACCACCAAACAACCATAAATTACCACTAGCATCTACCCAGCCAACACCATCTTTTCGGGCACCTGGCTGATTGCCTGTCGCAACTACTCCAAGACTACCGTAACTACCAAAAGCATCACTTTCAGTGCTACCACCTATCCATGTCCATTGATTATTAGCAGGGTTGTAGCTCCATAGATCATTCAAGATGCCCGAAGTACTCGCTCCATTACCATCACCACCGATCATTAACAGATTCCCACCGCTAGCTATCCATGAAATTGGCACGCGATGTTCACGGGCACCTGGAATACTGTTTGGCGATGCAGTACCTTGTGTACCATAAGTACCATATGCACCACTCACATTATTACCACTATTCCAAGTCCATATTCCATTATCTGGATTATAGCTCCATAAATCATTAAGATTACCAAGTTTACCAACTGCATCAATACCATGTCCACCAAATACCCAAACCTTACCACTACTTTCTTGCCAACTAATCGAGTCTAAGCGCCCGCCCGGCTGATTGCTTAAAGCCGCAACACTTTGCACACCATAAACACCCGGAACATTAACTGCTGCCTGACCACTAACCCACGTCCACTCACCACTAACCGGATTAAATTTCCATAAATCATTATAGACTCTGCTGGTCAAAATATCTTCGGCACCACCAAAGAGCCAAATGCTACCATTTTTATCAACCCAGCCAACTGATCCAAGCCGCGCTCCCGCTACATTCGAACTTGACGGCGTACCCTTAGTTCCGTAAGTTCCAGATTGATTAGTGATATTAGACCCGCTAACCCATGTCCATTGATTACTGGATATACTGTATTTCCACAGATCATTCAAAGCACCAGCTACACCGCTTGCCGCATTGCCAAAACCACCGAAGAGCCATAGATTACCGGCACTATCCTTCCAGCTAACCGCACCAATTCTCGCACCCGGAGTATTAGCAGTCGCCGCAACCCCTTGCGTACCATAAATTCCATAAGCATTAGTTGTGTTAGCACCACTCATCCATACCCATTGTTTAGTTGATGGCGTATATTTCCATAAGTCATTTAAGTTACCACTAGCGCCGCTTGAGGCATTACCAGAGCCGCCAAATAACCAAAAATTACCATCATTATCAATCCAGCTAATCGCAAATATCACGACCACCGGGAATATTACTCAAAGCAGGAGTTCTTTGCACTCCATAGATACCGTAAGCACCACTCTCATTGCTCCCACCAACCCAACTCCAGCCATTAACTACTGGATTAACATAAGATGAGCTCCCTCCAGAACCACAAGCAGTAATTGCTACTGCCAATAACATTGGAAAAACTTTAATTACACTACCCATAATAATATTCCCTCAGAAAATAAACTAAATTTTTAACTATTTATCTATAACTGCCACAATATGAAGTAAAAACTAGGAACAATGCGACGTAGTGTACATGAAAAGTACATGAGGAGCATTGTGACGACGTTGTTACGATATAGTGTGAGCAGTTGAAGTATTTGATTAATTAATTATGGCAACATAGCCATAATCACGTGTAGGCGTTCCCATCTGGTACAAACCTAGAATATAATTCTTATACACAGTATTAGCAGACGTCCATGACGCACCTGGATAATACGCAAAGCCAGTCCAACTAGGTGTTGCGAATGAACCATCAGGATTACGTGAAATATTTGCAAATGACGGCGTAGTTGCTTGCCCAATATACTGCCAATCTCCGGCTAAATTATAGCCACCATTACCATCACCAGTAATGCCTTCAAAGTGAGTTCCTACTACTGATGCCGGTAAATTATTATAATTTAAAGTCTTAAAGTGTGAAATTTGTTGGGTGGCAGAGTCCCAATCAGTAATAAATCCAACATTAGTTCCACCCTGCTCTACTGCACTATAACCACCGGCTATAGTATAACTAGTTCCACCGTTATACCAAATCCCGTATGCGGTTACACTCGCCGAGCCGCCTGGCTTAGTTAATGAGTAATATGTCGCAGTATTGATATTATAGATAAATGTTTGCCCAGTCAATAATCGAGTATCATAATTCCCAACTACAATACCACCCATGGTGCTATGTCCTAAAGTATTAATAACTGATTCAGCTGTCAATGATTGAGGATTAAGCGTAGTATAACCACTCGTAGTTGATCCATCGGCAGATCCCTGATAAAGCATTCCCAGTTGCGTAAGTTCACCCGATTCAAAAGTAGTATAACTTCCAACCACGACTACCTTACCCGCACCATTATTATCTGGTCCATAGGGTGAGGTACTTGTCACGGTCACGCCAAGAGAAGAGTGATAATTAAATTGCTTACACACACCACCGCCAGTTATTGGACCTTGATACAAGAAGCCATGATTAGCACCATACTGGACATATACGCCAGTAACATAAATTTGGGACTCTACTCCATCAACGCCACGGACTCCAGAAACACCAGGGAATGAGACATTATTAGTTCCTAAACAGCTAAATGGAGCGTAGCTGACTGCTTGAGGAGTATTTTGACTACTATTACCAGAAGAACCACTAGCGCAGGCTGAAAGTAAACCTAAAATTAGCGAAACACTGATATAAAAACCTAATTTGCACATATTTTTTTTCATCATAAATCCACCCTCTTAAAATAATTACCCCGTTGCAAAATTCTACAACCACAATACAGGCACAAGAAATTGCTTCGCAAAACTCTGTCAAAAAGCACTAAAAGCTACCCTACAGCTAAATAACAGCTAAGTATAACTTAATTATATCTGATAACATCTAATTATTGCTATCCCAAACGAATATTTATAGCATTATATAATCAGGCATCCAAAAATAAATTTGACTTTACTTTTCACTTAGACTTAAAATCAATTCATCAGGATTTATTCTAGCGGTTTGAAATGGAAATTGACATGCAATCACAAATAACAACTTCTTGGCGCGATGTTCATCAGCAGCGCTATAATTTTGTGCCAAATCTAATTACTCAGTCATTATTCAACCAATTCCAATTCTCAGCTTCAAATACGTCATCTTGTTGTTGCTAACGCAACAAATACTCGTTTTACCCTCATAGATATTATTACTGTTTTGCTTAACTAAGCAAAACGGCAGCGGCATATATTTTATACAAATTATTACTTTATCAAAGGCATTAATCATGACGCAAACTAATTCAGCTACATTTCGTAAGCGCATTTATAATAGCATAACTGAAACCGTTGGTGCTACTCCATTGGTACGTTTACATAAATTTGAGAAAAAATACAATCTTAAAGCGCAAATTTTAGCAAAATTAGAGTTTTTTAATCCGTTAGCATCGGTAAAAGACCGCATTGCTCTCAACATGATTGAAGTGGCAGAAGCTCAAAATAAAATTACTCCCGGCAAAACTTTACTGATTGAACCAACCTCAGGTAACACCGGAATTGGCTTAGCATTTGTTGCTGCAGCGAAAGGTTATCGCTTAATCTTAACGATGCCGGAAAGTGTATCAATTGAACGCCGTAAAATGATTACTCATTTGGGAGCTGAGTTAGTACTAACTCCTGCTGCCGAAGGAATGAAAGGCGCAATTGCCAAAGCTCGCCAACTTGCGGATGAGGTTGCTGATAGTTATCTGGTTGGACAGTTTGATAATCCAGCTAATCCTGAAAAACACCGCAATACTACCGCTGAAGAAATCTGGGCAGATACTGCTGGTGGGGCAGATATTTTGATTGCAGGCGTTGGAACTGGCGGCACAATTACTGGTGTGACACAAATTCTTAAAAAATACAAACCAACGTTTAAAGCAATAGCCGTAGAACCAAGCGCTAGTCCGGTTTTATCTGGCGGTGAACCAGCACCACATAAGATTCAGGGAATTGGTGCCGGATTTATTCCTGGTGTACTAGATTTGGGGATCATTGATCAAATTATTCAGGTCACTGATGATGAGTCTTTTGCAATGGCTCGCGAAATAGCACGCCTAGAGGGTATCCCGGTTGGTATTTCATCGGGTGGAGCACTTACTGCGGCAATCAAAGTTGCCAGCCAAGAAGAAAACCGCGGTAAACAAATTATTGTGATAATCCATCGTTTGCTGAGCGTTACTTATCAACTGCTTTATTTGCAGAACCTGAGAGTAAGTAAATGCTGGAACTAATCCGCCATTATCAAAAACAAGATCCGGTACAACCAAGTGTCTGGGAGGTTATCTTAGTCTACCCAGGCTTTCATGCGATTTTACTGCATCGAATTAGCCACCGTCTATGGCAAGCAAAATTCCGGCTACTATCACGAGTTTTGGTTCACTTTACTCGCTGGATTACGGGAATAGAAATCCATCCGGCAGCTCAAATTGGTAAGAACTTATTTATTGATCATGGCATGGGGATTGTGATTGGTGAAACGACGATTATTGGTGATAATGTTACTATTTTTCATGGCGTCACACTTGGAGGCTTAGGAATTCCCTCAACTGCAAATACTAAACGTCATCCAACTATAGGCGATAATGTAATTTTGGGTGCTGGAGCTAAGATATTGGGAAACACGACAATTTATGCCAATGCAAAAGTGGCACCTAATGCAGTTGTGATGCGTGATGTACCAGCTTATGCAACAATTAGCCAGCCACCATCACGAATTATTAAAGCTGCAGCTGATGACTGGGTAATTTAAAGACGCCTAAATAAACTGTTTAACTGCTGCGACTATCGTATCTTGCGTAACATAATCCAAATAGGGATGCATCGGAAGGCTTACAACTTTAGCGGCAGTTTTTTCCGATACAGATAGGTCCTGCCCATGATAATTATGCGTAAAGATTGGTTGTTTGTGTAGCGGAATCGGATAATGAACTGCCGTTGGCACACCAGCACTATTTAAATGCTTAATTAATCCATCACGATCATCAACCATTAGCGTATACTGTGCATACACCGACGTATTACCTGTGGCAATAAATGGTGTCACACAGTTAGCATCTTTAAATAACTCATCATAACGCACCGCAACCTGTTCGCGCAGCTTAACCTCATTCGCAAAAACACGCATTTTAGCTAGCAATATCCCGGCTTGTAAGGTATCTAAACGACCATTAAGCCCAAGCACTGCATGATGATAGCGTTTATCCTGACCATGCACCCGTATCCAACGAATTTTTTGCGCTAATTCATCATCATTGGTGAAAATTGCGCCACCATCACCATAGCAGCCAAGTGGCTTAGATGGAAAAAAGCTGGTAGTTGCAATCGTAGTTAAGTTGCAAGATTGTTTACCATGATAAGTCGCACCAAAACTTTGCGCCCCATCTTCAATAACTGCCAGATTATGTTTAGCCGCAATGGCATTAATCGCAGCATAATCAGCACATTGCCCATATAAGCTTACCGGAATAATTGCTTTAGTTTTAGACGTGATTGCAGCCTCTAGTTTACTAGGGTCAAGATTATAAGTTTTCGCATCAACATCAACAAATACCGGAACTGCCCCCAATAGCGCAACCATTGATGCGGTTGCAATAAAGGTAAATGCAGGTACAATAACTTCATCCCCGGCTTTAATCTCCAATGCCATTAAAGCAATCAGTAAGGCCTTAGTTCCATCGCAAACCCCAATACAGTGTTTACTGCCGGTGTAGGCATTAAGCACTTGTTCCAATTGTGGAACTTTGTCACCCATAATGTATTGCCCGGATTCTAAAACTTGGTTAATTTCATTCTGAACATCATCTTTAATTAACTGATATTGTTTTTTTAAATCAATAAACTGCATATTATTTTTCCGTATTTAGGTAAATTTTAATAGTTGGCACTCTGATGCAAAGTAATCTAAGCCTAAATCCCACTCTTCGCAGGGAACATCAGCAATTAATTGCTGCTGATAACCGATACCACATAAAAATGGCGAACGTTCTCGCTTGGCAAAAGTAGTATCATAATACCCACCGCCCTGTCCAAGACGATAGCCTTTGGTATCAACAGCTACTAGCGGTAACAACACGAGGTCTAAATTATACCATTTTAATTCAGATACTAACTCATAATCTTCCGGATAAAAAATATCTCGTGGCTTAGCATCAAATATCTGTTCAAAGCGCATAGTTTTAGAATTATGGGTCGCAACTGGTGCAAAGACATTGTTCCCCTGCTCAAGACAGTAAGCAATTACATTATCCAAATTAAGTTCACTACCAGCAGCAAAATATATTGCAATGTTTTTTGTGTTTAGCAATAACGGTTGGACGATATCGAGCAATTTACCACTCGCTAAAGCTGCATCCGCAGAACTGACTTGTGCGCGCTTAGCACGCATTAGCTTGCGTAACTCATTTTTGTCTGACATAATGTTGACTTACTCCCTAAAAGTTAACCTAACATAGTTAAGTTAATTTAGTCCAATAGCTTTAAGAGCTTCAATTTTAGCTTGGTGGATAAAGGATCTTTAAGGTCTGGTTTAGGCAATACCCTTCTCATGCTCTCGTAGTTATTTAGCCCGTCTCATCCCTTTAGCCTGACTAAGAAGTGGTAGAGTAGCTTCTTGTACAACTATCGTGAGTAGTAGCGTCATATGGAACAAATGATGAAACTGATCCACCAGTACAAGCTGGTGAATAACTAGATCCAGACTTGCATAACCCACTCGGATTACCTCCGCTATAATTTTCCTGACCAAGCGTATTTACACTCCCTGTATTTGTGACACAAGCACAGGTATAATTACGAGTTGTAGAAACTGTTGCCCCGGATGCATTTAGATGTGGAGTTGATGATACTAGCGTACAAGCACCAGTCGTAATATAGGTGTGAGTAACTGATTGCGTTTGATTTGGACGCGGGTAAACATTGCAGTCTGGATTACTGTTAGCAGTACCACTACCATAATTATTATTACTTTGATAAGTACCATCATCTAATGATAAGCTATCACTACAATATGAAGTAGATATTGGACTATTAATATAATTACCAATCGGCTCAAAAGAATTATTGTCTGGATTTAAAACCATCGCAACACTGCTACCGACAGGTGGAATTATAGTATTAAAATCATAACCTCCCTGAGAGAAGGTAAACGAAATATTATTACGACAATTTGAAGGTACATAACTATCAGATAAACTAGTTGTGTTATTTAACTTATTAGCACAAATCCAAGTTACACTCCCATTTGTTGGATTAATCTGGGGTTGCATAAACAACATATTATTGGGGTAGTTAGCAATACTTTTATATTTGAGGTAAATCAGTCCACCACCATGGACTTCAATACTTTCAACATAAGTTGAAGTATCATTATTACTGGTCAAATTAGATATCGCAACAGGAAAACGACCTGTAGATGAAAAATACTCCATTACTTCATTCTTATATTGATTCATATACGACAAACCTTCAGTTACCTTAGCACGTACCACATAATTTTGATAAGCAGGAACAGCCAACGCAGAGGTAATACCAATAATAGCAACTGCAATCATTAACTCAATAAGAGTAAAGCCTAAAACTTTATTTTTTATACACATATTTATAACTTTAACAATAAACTTTATGCCACTATTATACAATACCCCACCGTAGTTAGGAAGGCGAATCCTGCATTCTAAATGCTAATTTTAAATAATTTTAAAACATCACGAGAGTATCAAATTAAAAAAGAGGCCCTATCGTTAATAACGCCTCTTTTTTATCTTAAAAGTAATTTACTCTTCTTCATCCTTGACATGTGTTTTTTTACCCATAATCACCACAAAGAATAGTGGCACAAAGATAATTGAAATCAAAGTAGAGCCAAGCATTCCACCAATAATCCCAGTACCTACCGAATGTTCTGCATTCGAGTTTGCACCATGAGCAAGCGCCAATGGCAACGCACCCAAGATAAATGCCAGTGAAGTCATTATAATCGGTCTAAACCTTTGTTTTGCTGCGATTAGCGCAGCATCAACCGTGGACATTCCCTCGCGCCAGTGCTCAATTGCAAACTCAGTAATCAAAATCGAGTTCTTGGCGGAGAGTCCCAAGAGCGTAATCAGACTGATCTGGAAGTACAAGTCATTATCTAAGCCACGCATAAACAAAATCGCACCAGCACCAAATAAGGCAAATGGAATCGCCATTATTACCACCAGTGGTAAGCGCCACATTTCAAATTGTCCAGCCAACACCAAGAATATCATTACCATACCGAAGGCAAAGGCAAAAGCCGAAGTTCCGCCACCACTATCTTGCTGGTAACTCACCCCATACCAGGTATGACTGTATTCTTTAGGTAAAATCTTATCTGCCGCTTGTGCCATGTCTTGCATAATCTGAGTTACAGTTATGCCATTTTTAGGCTCAACCACAATCTTAGTTGCCAGGTAATCATTAAAGCGCTCAATTACATCTGGCGAAGTGGTCATCGAAGTAGTCACTAATGAGTTTACCGGTACCATGCTTTCATTAGCATTACGCACCCACAAATTATCTAATTTCTCGGGAGAGTTGCGGTATTGATAATCACCTTGGATAGTTACCCAGAATAGATCACCCATGCGGTAGAAATAATTGACTAAATCAGGTCCATAATTAGCTTCCAGAGTATTGTAAATATCCATCACCTGTAAACCATAGAATTTAGCCCGATTAACGTCAACTATAACGCTGTAAGCCTGATTATACGGGTTAAAGATGTAATAACTACGTGAAACATCCGGATTTTTATTCAATTCATCAGTAATTGCCCGTGCATACTTATCTAGCGCATAATAATCACCGTTTACTTTATCCTGAATATACATCTCAATACCATTGGTATTGCTCAAACCATCAATTGCAGGTTGATTATATGCAATAAAACGAGCATCTTTTTCAGTACTTCCGTATTTATTAGCTTCGTCAATCAGTTGATTAACATCTGCCTTACGCTCATCCCAATCAACCAAATCAGTAGTAACAGTTGCAACGTTAGTCTTAATTGAACCTGCATGCAATTCATCAATTCCAATCAAGCTGATTGTATTATCGACATTTTTCTTATCAGCAAGCAAATGCGTAATATAACGATCAACTACCTTACTGGTACGCTCAACTGAAGAATTATTCGGCAAAGTTACCTGAGTGGTAAAGAATCCTTTATCTTCATTGGGAATAAACCCAACTGGTAAAATTGCGTAAATCAGACCAGTTAACATTAAAACACCAATAAACACGCCAATGAATGTCTTACGCCACTCTAATAAAAACTTCACCGCATGAATGTAAAGGTTAGTAAATTTATCAAATAACTGATTAAACTTAACAAAAATTTTAAACTGATGTGTTTGATGAGTTGAATCTTTTAAGAAGATTGCACACAATGCTGGAGTTAACGTCAGTGCAACAATTCCCGATAAAATCACCGATATCGCAATAGTTACCGCAAACTGTTGATATAAAATCCCGGTTAATCCACCCAAAAAGGCTGAAGGAATAAACGCACAGCAAAGAACCAAGACAATAGCAATCAAGGCACTAGCAACTTCTTCCATCGATTTAATACTGGCTTGTTTGGCACTGCATTTTTGCTGTTCCATAATCCGCTCGACATTCTCGATCACGACGATTGAGTCATCGACGACAATCCCGATGGAGAGAATTAATCCAAACAGAGTCAGGTTATTAATACTAAAGCCTAAAGCATACATTCCACCGAAAGTACCAATTACCGCAACCGGAATCGTTAAAATCGGAATAATTGTCGCACGCCATTTTTGCAAGAATATAAATACTACCAACACCACGAGAATACAAGCATCACGCAATGTATCTGCAACATTACTTAGCGCTTTTTTAATAAATTTAGTATTATCAAATGAAACTTTATAGGTCATTCCATCGGGGAATTGACGAGATAGTTTTTCCATTGTTTGCAAAATCGCAGTGTGTGCTGCCAATTGATTAGCACTTGGATCTAAGTAAATCTGTAACCCGATGGTTGAATCATGATTTAATTTATTAATCGTATCATAGCTAAATGCACCCAACTCTACCCGCGCAACATCTTTCAATCGAACATACTGTACGCCTTGAGCCTTAATTACTATATTTTCAAATTGCTTAGGATCACTATAGTAACTCTGACCGACCAGATTAATTGCCATTAAACTTCGTCCATCAGTTGGAGGAGTCGCAACCTGCCCTACTGCAACCTGCACGTTTTGCTCGTTAATCGCGTTTTCAACATCATTTAAAGTAAGACCTAGTTTAGCTAATTTATCAGGTTCTAACCAAATCCGCATTGAATAGGTGCGTGCTCCAACCATCTCAACATCACCAACACCTTTTACCCGGACTAATTCGGTATAAATCGCACGATAAGCATAGTTACTCAGATAAATCGGATCAATCCGTCCATCACCTTGCATTGACAATGACATCAGCAGATTCTGTGAACTTTTGCGCATCGTCACACCAAGATTTTGCACCACGGTTGGTAACATCGGTAAAGCGGTATTCAGGCGATTCAAAACATCCCCGATCACGGCATTTAAGTTAGTTCCAGTTGCAAAAGTTACCACTAGATTATAATCACCATTACCAGACATTACTGAATTCATATAAATCATACCATTGGCACCATTTACCTGATCTTCAATTGGCGAAGCAATCGTCTTTTGCACGGTTTCCGAGTTAGCGCCTGGATAATGAGCACTAATCGTAATTGTTGGCGGGGCAATATTCGGATACTCCGCTAATGGTAGATTGACAATTGCTACCAGACCACAAAGTACAATAATAATCGAAATTACCGATGAAAAAACCGGGTTATTAATAAAAAAACGTAACATTAATTTTTTCTCCGCTTCATAACCATTGCAAAAAACGTTGGAGTTAATAAAGTTCCAATAAAGACTGAACCAAGAATACCACCAATAATCCCTAAGCCGACTGAATGCTGGGCATTAGCCCCAGCACCACTAGCAAACACGAGTGGTAATGTACCAAAAATAAACGTAACCGAGGTCATCACAATCGGTCTAAAGCGCAAACGTAATGAATAAATTGCGCTATCCTCCGCACTATGCCCAGCTTTAAAATGCTGCAAGGCAAATTCAACCAAGAGAATAATATTTTTCGCTGACAAGCCCATTAGTGCGATCAAACTAATTTGAAAGTAGAGATCATTGGTTTTACCACTCAACAGTAAAATTACTGCTGAACCAAACAATGCACATGGAATCCCAAGCAATACAACAAATGGCAAACTCCACATCTCATACAGCGCGGCAAGCACCAAATAAATCATGATTATCGAGAATACGAAAGCAACTCCCGAAGTTGATTGAGACTGACGCTGCATATAACTAGTACCATACCAATCGTAATCATAACCTTTCGGTAAGGTTGTTATCTCTTGCTGAATAACCTTCATCACATCCCCGGCAGAATAACCCGGCGCAGGATTAACCACAATCTTAGATGCTATGTAGTCATTAAAGCGTTGAATGACTTGCGCATCACGTCCATTAGTTACATTAACCAAACTATTAATTGGCACCATTGAACCATTACTCGAATGGACAAACACATTGTCTAAATTGCCAATTGTCGCTCGAAAACGATAATCTGCCTGCATGATAACCCAGACTAAATCCTGCATAATATAGGCATAGTTAACGTTATTATTGCTATAGATAGTTTGAATTGCGTTATACAAGCCATTTAAGTCCACACCATACATCTTGGCGCGATCTATATCGGGTAAGATACTGATTTCTGCTACATTGGTATCCAAAGTCTGAAAAGAAAGCGCAACTTCTTTATGCGTTTTGAAGCTTTTCATCAGTTTTTCACAAATCTCCTGTAGCTTATGCGGATCGCCAACTACGCGATCTTCGACATAAAACTCAACCCCACCAGTAGTACTAAGTCCACGCATCGGCGGTTGATTAAATGCCCGTACAACCGCGCCTGAGATACCAGCACCCATCATATTAATTTGCTTAATGACATCATCGGCAGAACTACCGGGCTTAGTCCGCAAATCCCAATCTTTAAGCACAATAAAAAATGATGCTGCATAAGTCTTCTGATTACCAGAATCAAGAAAATCATAGCCAGAGACACTGACAACTGAATCAATCGCTGAATTTTTAGTTAGCTTTCCAACAATTGCGTCTACCTTAGTTTTAGTTTCAGCCAGTCCGCTGGCAGATGGTAAATTGATGGTGGCAAATAACAGACCCTGATCTTCATTCGGCACAAAGCCCATCGAAATAGATTTGAACATGGCAACCATAGAAATTACTACCACCGCCCATAATAATAGTGCCATTTTCTTGCGATTAACTAAATAAGTTGCCATCCGCACATAAAGCGCAGTTAGTTTCTCAAAAAAATAATCAAACCAAGCCAAAAATTTCGGTTTCTCTACCGTTTTCCTCAAAATCAAGTGGCTAATTGCTGGTGTAAAAGTCAATGCACTTATCCCTGAGAGAACAACCGCACAGGCAATGGTGACCGCAAATTGTCGATACATGATCCCACTAAGCCCTTGCAGCGCCATCACTGGAATAAAGACCACACTTAGTACCAGAACAATCGCAACAATTGCGCCAAAAACTTCTTGCATCGTCATTTCAATAACTTGGCGGAGCTTTAACTCTGGGTAAGTTTCGCGTAAACGCTCAATATTCTCAACAATTACAATCGAATCATCGACGACTATCCCAATTGCCAAAATCAGAGCAAACAAACTTAAAGTATTCAGTGAAAATCCAAATACATACAAACACGCCATGGTACCAACGATTGATACCGGAATCGAGCAGATCGCAATTAGGCTGGCACGCCAATTTTGCAAAAATAAGAAAATTACCAAACCAACCAATACAAAGGCAATTTCAAGTGTTTCAACTACATTGTGTACTGACGCTTCAACAAAGCGAGAGTTATCAATGGTAACTATATAATGTAAGCCATAAGGGAAACGCTTAGAGTCTTCTTGTAGTTTATTTAAAATCTCTTGTTTTGCTTCCAGCTGATTGGCACTAGGAGTTAAAAACACCTGCATAATGCTACACGGATAGTGCTTAAATTGATTTTTATCATCGCGGAAATTAATTTGCCCAATTGTACTGTAAGTACTCGCACCTAATTCAACACGGGCAATATCCTTAACTCGTATTACTTCATTTTTAGTATTGCGGATAATAATATTGGCAAACTGATCGGCACTGTCATACATTAACTGCCCATGGACATTTAGGGTCAGCATTTCCTCTTTAGAACCAGGTACCGCATTAGTTCGTCCAACAATATATTCTTCATTTTGATCGTTAATTACTTTTTGTAAATCATCCACTGACACCTGTAGCTTCTGCATTTTATTAGGATCAAGCCAGATACGCATTGCATAAGTACCAGTTCCAAATACCGCTACATTCCCCACCGTTGGCAATAGTAATAAATCATTTTCGACGGTACGACTTAAATAGTTACTCACCCATAATGGATTAATATATGGATCAGAATAATATGCTATAGTTAAAAGCATGTCTGGAGAACTCTTACGCGCAGTTACTCCCATTCGTTGTACTACGCTTGGAAGTAAAGGCATTGCAGCTTGCAAGCGATTCAAAACCTCATTAATTGCGTAATTCAGGTCGGTACCAACATCATAGGTTAAAGTAATTGAAATTGAGCCCGTCGATGAGGTTGAAGTTGCCATATACATCAGATTTGACACACCATTCATCTGATTTTCAATCTGAGCCGCAACAACTTTCGCCCCCGTCTCAGCGTTGGCTCCAGGATAGGTGGCACTAATCGCAATTGATGGTGGTGAGATATTGGGGAATTGGCTAACGGGGAGATTAAATACCGCAACTACTCCGCAGAGCATGATAATCAAGGATACTACGGTGGCTAAAATTGGACGACGGATAAAAAGATTCAAACGCATAACTTATATTGTATTTCTATGTCATTATTTTGTACTAGATGGAGTTTCCATTAGCTCATGGTTAACGCAAGCAGCTATATTATCACATTTAGAGACTTTTCCTACCACCATTTTGGTTTTCAAAAATTGAAAGATCAACTTTAATCACAAGAGTTAGTTATTTCCAAAACTAAACCATTTGGTTTGAACATTATCCAAATAATTACTATCAATATTATAACCTTTAACGCGTGGATTTACCAAGCGCTGGTGAGTTGGTTCAAATAAAGGAATAATCGGATAATCATTAAGAACAAGTTGCAGAGCTTGTTTGTAAAGCTTTTCCTGCTGATTTAAGTCAGCAGTAGCTTCAGCTTTTGCAATTAACTCATCATAAAGAGGGTTACAATAATGTGAACGGTTATTGCCATTATTACAAATAAATAACGGTGTGTAGGTAGTGACAGAATTATAATCCGCACCCCAACGCCCTTGAGCGATGTCATAGTTACCACTGCGCAAATCAGGTGTAAGCACCTTAAGCTCTTCATTAACCAGGTTAACTTTAACCCCTAATACGTCTTGCCACATTGACATAACTGCAACCATAACCTTCTTGGTTAAGTCATTAGTTTGATATTTTAGATTCACCGTTAGAGGATGTTCATTGCTGTAGCCTGCTTCTTTATATAACTCGCGTGCCAGCGCAACTTGTTTATCGCGCGGCCAATCACTCCACGGATAGTGAATGTCGGCATATTTACCATTTTCAATCGTTGGTGTTACTATCGAATACAATGGTGTTTGCCCTGCACCTAATACTAATTGAGCTAAATTAGCGCGATCAATTGCCAGAGTCAGTGCTTGGCGTAATTTAGGCTTTTTAGCATATTTAGCCGATTGCATATTTAGGTTAAGATATTCAATTCGCTCCCATTTGAATGTATGTAATTCTTTGGGATAATCAGCTTTTAATGTTTTATATTGGTCAATTGGTATGGTCTGACAAGTGGCATCTAGTGCCCCTGTTTTGTAATTAGAAATTGAAGCATTACCATTAACAAACGGAAAATATTTAACATTAGTTATTTTGACTTGGTCTGCTGCATAATATTCAGAATTTTTAGTCGCGAGAATGTATCCGTTCATTACGTGTTCTTTTAAAACATACGCACCGGAAGTCACTATATTCTGTGCTTGGGTCCACGATTCACCGTATTTTTCGATTACCGCTTTGGAAACCACAAACACGTTTGGCGTTGTAATATAAGATAGAAAAGCATTGGTCGGATGAATTAGTTTAACTATAAAGGTTTTATCATCTGGCGCAGATACGCCTAAATTGTTAGCTGCACTTTTACCGTCAATAATGGCAGGCGCGTTTACTACATCTTTAAGTAAAAATGCATAGGCAGAACCAGTTGCCGGGTTAACCAAGCGCTGCCACGAATAAACGAAGTCACTAGCCGTAATCGGCTGCCCATTGGAAAATTTTAAATTCGGGCGCAAATGAAAAGTATAGCTTAGACCGTCAGAACTAATTTCCCAGCTACCAGCCATCCCCGGTATCGGACGATTTGCCTGATCAAAATCGACTAAGCCGGCATAAAGATCATTGATTACCCGATAAGTATACCAATCTTCAGCCATTACTGGATCAAAAGTTGGAATTTCAGCACAAATATCCACACGAAAAGTATCAGCATCAGTATTATTAACTACTGTATTAGCCGCTGATGCATTTGCAGATTCCACACCAGAAAATTGCTTTTGCGATTCACTGCAGCTCGCGGCGAAAAAAGCCGCCACTAAGCAGCCTATGAGACGGGTATAATTCCGCATGATTAATCACTTTCTAAGGATATTTTATAAATTAAGACAGATATATTTATGAGTTAAATATTCTTGCAAGCCAAGCGTTCCGCCTTCACGACCAAGACCTGACATTTTCACACCACCAAAAGGAATATTTTCGGCAGAAATAAGTCCGCTATTAACACCAACCATCCCATATTCCAACGCTTCGCTAACACGAAAAATGCGACCAATATCACGGCTAAAAATGTAACTAGCTAAGCCATAAGCTGTTTTATTGGCAAGCTCAATAACTTCTGCATCTTCTTTAAAGGAGTAAAGTGCCAGCAATGGACCAAAAATCTCTTCATTAAAGATCCGCAAGTCAGTGTGTGGACAATCAAGCAATGTTGGTGCAAAGAACAACTCACCCAATTCAGGTAAAGCATAACCACCACAAACTAAATTAGCACCTAGTCCAATCGCGTCAGTTAGTAAATCTTTAACATGTTCTAACGCATGAATATCAATCAATGGACCGTTAGTACTGGAATCATCAAGACCAAATCCCGGTTTTAACGCAGATATTTGAGGCAATAAGCGCTCGATCAATTCTTCTTTAATTGACTCATGGACAAAGATACGATTGGAGCACACGCAAGTTTGACCGCTATTGCGAAATTTACTTTGCATAATTCCGCTCACCGCCACGTCTAAATCAGCATCTTCAAAGACAATCAACGGGGCATTGCCACCTAATTCCAAAGAAAGTTTCTTCATGGTTGATGCACAGTTTTGGTATAGCCAAACACCAACCTCAGTCGAACCAGTAAAAGTTAACTTGCGAACTTGTGGATTATGGCATAAGAATTCGCCAATGGGGCGGCTTTTACCGTGAATAATATTGAATACTCCGGCAGGAACACCTGCTTCTAAAGCTAAACAAGCTAAAGCGTTGGCGGAAAGAGGTGTGGCACTAGCTGGTTTTGCCAGCATGCTGCAGCCCGCAGCCAAAGCAGGTGCAACTTTACGCGCAAGCATCGCATTGGGAAAATTCCACGGCGTAATTGCGGCACAAACACCTATTGGTTCAGATTGAACCAGGACTCGCTGTTCTGGATTATTCGCGGCAATAATATCACCAGCGGCACGTTTGGCTTCTTCGCCATACCACTCTAAATATGCGGCACCGTATAAAATCTCACCTTTAGCTTCTGCTAATGGCTTGCCTTGTTCCAAAGTCAAAATAGTTGCCAAATCATCAACATTAGCGATGATCAATTCATACCAACGGCGCAAAATTTTGCTGCGTGCCTTAGCCGTTAATTTCTTCCAATTTAGAAAAGCCTGGTGGCTACTAAGCACACTCGCATCCAAATCTGCAGCAGTTGCACAGCTCACATTAGCAAGTAGCTCTCCATTGGCAGGATTGCTAACGGCAAAAGTTTCGCGCCCTTTTGTTAACCAAACACCATTGATCAACAAACCAGTTTGTAATAAATCGCTACGAGTTAAATAATTTTCCCAGCGCATATTATTTGAACATTACCGTATCAACACCGTCACAGATAGTATGCAACGTCAAAAGGTGAACTTCCTGAATCCGCGCAGTGCGCTCTGCTGGCACACACAGATTAACATCTGAATCTGAGAGTAATTTAGCCATCTTACCACCATCACGACCAACCATGATAATGATATTCATTCCACGCGCTTTAGCAACCTCCATCGCTTTAAGCACATTTAGCGAATTACCAGAAGTAGAAATTGCATATAAAATATCGCCAGCTTGCCCCAGTGCTTCAACTTGCTTGGAAAAGACCACATCAAAGCCATAATCGTTACCAATTGCAGTAAGCGCCGAAGTATCGGTAGTCAGCGCAACGGCAGGTAGCGGTGTGCGCTCCATCTCATAGCGTCCGGTAAATTCTGCCGCAAAATGCTGAGCATCGGCAGCGGAGCCACCATTACCACAAATCAACATCTTATGCCCAGAGCTAAAAGCCTCAACTATTAATTCAATTGCTCGCGTAATTGGCTCAGCCAATGCAGCTTGTGCATTTTGTTTGGTTTCAATGCTTTGAGTAAAATTTTGCTTAACTAAATCTATAATATTCATCGATAACCCTATCATTTATAAAATAATGTAAGTGCTCATACTCTAAAATCTGTAACTACCGGAATATGAAGCAAGAGTTAGGCGCAATGCGACGAAATGTACATGAGAAGTACATGAGGAGCATTGCAACGACGCTATTGCAAAATAGTCCGAGCAGTTATAAAATAATTATATTTTTGAGCCACTCAACCTGACCCCACTCATTAAAAACTACAGCATCAAAGCGACAGTTTACATCTCGTCCAAGTTTTAATAAATAAAACTGTGCCGTTTTTACCATCTTACGCTGTTTGGCAGGAGTAATGCTTTCAATCGCATTATTGAGACCCGAGCGACGATGCTTAACTTCAACAAATACTAGGCTATCTTGATCGCGCATAATTAAATCAAGTTCACCAAAGCGCGAATAGAAATTGCGCTGAACAAGCTTCAATCCTTGCGAAATAAGATACTCTGCAGCTAAATCTTCTGCCGTATTACCTGTTACTTTGGAGCTAGTCATGAGAGCTTAGTTATTTACCGCTCTTATAGTCAAATAAGGTGACAACTTTAGTTGCACCACCAACACTCGCCGCAATCTTAGCTGCAGACTCGGCTTCATCTGCCGTAATCATTCCCATCATATAAATTACACCTTCAGTAGTAACAACCTTAATGCTATTACTTGGTATACCACTAGCAGATAAGAGCTGCGTCTTTAACTGAGCAGTAATCATTGAATCCGTACTGCGTGCTCCCATTGACGAAGGTAACCGAACACTCAAATAATCATAAATCTTGATTACACCCGGATAACCACGCGCGATATTCTCAGCAAAT
This sequence comes from Burkholderiales bacterium, assembly GCA_019748155.1. Taxonomy (GTDB): domain Bacteria; phylum Pseudomonadota; class Gammaproteobacteria; order Burkholderiales; family UBA11063; genus Aquella. Next base: position 23,907 of record JAIEPY010000108.1, read on the forward strand.
TGCTTTTGCGCATCATCTTTAACTTGCCCGGTGAGTAATACCGACTTATTAAACACATCCACATAGATATTACTATCCGGAAAATTATCAGAATTTCCGTACTTACCAGACAATTTAGACTGAATAGAATTATCATCAACTAAAGCTCCGCCACTACGTGGATCATTCCCTACTGCAGCAGCTGTTGCACCAACTGCACCAACCGCTACTACGGCACATCCGCTAAGTGAACCCAGCAATAGACAACCAGCTACAAGATTTGAAATATTTCGCATACTAACCCTCATTATTTATCGCTCACATAATCAAACAAAGTAACAACTTTTTTCACACCATCAACCTCTCCTGCCGCCTTAGTAGTTTTTTTAGCTTGATATGGATCGATCATACCCATTAAATAAACTACACCGTTACTGGTTACGACTTTGACGTCATTGGTGCTAATCCCTTTAGAGAAAACCATATTTGACTTAACTGCTGAAGTTAAGTAAGCATCTTTACTTGTCTGGCTGGCGGTTTCGTTCGCACCAACTTCAATATAGTTATAAATTTTTTGCACTCCAGCAACCTGACGCGTCATGTCTTCAGCTTTTACTTTATTAGTTGGACTAATCACTTGCCCAGTCAGCAAAATATTTTTATTATAACTAGTAACTTCAACGTTATTACCAGGAATCGCAGCATTAATCGTATCTTTTACTTTTCCACGCAGGCTTTGATCATCAAACACACTATCACCACTACGAGGATCCGTTACCACTGCAGCACCAGTAGTCGCCCCTGCTGCAACACCACCAACAACCAATGCGGTACAACCATTTAAAACGCCTGCAACTAGCATCATGCTAGCTAATTTTGTAATCGTGTTATTTTTCATTCGTTAAATTTCCTTAAAATCTGTGTATAGTCAAATTGATTCGTTTATAGTTGCCCCATTTGTCTGGCAATCTCTTCTAAACGTAGAATTCGATTGCCCGTGCTTGGATGAGTAGCAAATAAATTATCGCTACCAATCCCCGCCAATGGGTTAATAATCATCATTTGCGCAGTGGCCGGATGATCTTCGGCGGTTTGTAACGGTACTCCGCGCGCAATATTTTCAATCTTATGTAATGCCGAAGCTAATGCCAACGGTTCATTAGTTAATTCTGCAGCTCCTTGATCTGCCAAATACTCACGTGAACGCGAGATTGCCATTTGAATCACCGCCGCTGCCATTGGTGCAAAAATTCCGATTAATAAACCCGCTAACCAATTCCGGTTACCATTTTCATCACGCACCCCAAACCACATTGCCATACTTGCTATCGCCGAAATCGCACCAGCTACAGTTGCTGAAATTGTTGATAATAAAATATCACGGTGGTTAATGTGTGATAATTCATGTGCTGCGACTCCACGCAGTTCAGCATAATTCAAAGCACGCATAATTCCAGTTGTAAATGCCACTGCTGCATTTTCCGAATTGCGTCCGGTGGCAAAAGCGTTGGGTTGTTCTTCATTAATCACATATACTTTGGGCATTGGTAAATTAGCCCGCGTCGCTAACTCAGCTACCATTTGATATAAATCAGGTGCATTATGCGGTCCAACTTCTTGCGCCTGATACATTCTCAGCACCATGTCGGCAGAATTCCAGTAAGCAAAGAAATTAAGCGCACCACCAAAAAGTAATGCCATTAACATTCCACCCTTACCACCGATCAGTCCACCGATTAATACAAATAACGCGATAATCGCTGCCATTAAAGCATAAGTTTTTACTTGATTATTCATTTTGATTACTCATAACAAATTGTTGTCCCACTAAATCAGACTTTCCTTGCAGATATTGGACAACAGTCTTACGTTTAGCTCCAGCTTCCTGAATCTCAATAACTTCAATAGCAGTACCACCACCACAAGCAATCACAAGTTTACCTTCTGAAGCGTGCGTAATTGTACCACTTAGCACCTTAGTTTGAACACTTTGAACCAGCTTAGCTTGCCAGAACTTATGCAATTGTCCGTTCAAATAACTGTAGCTCCCTGGAAATGGATTATAGCCACGAATCTTAAGGGCAACCAACTCTGCAGGTTCAGACCAGTCAATCAAAGCTTCTTCTTTACTAAGTTTGGTAGCATAACTAACACCATCTTCACTTTGTGTTTTAGCCAAGTAAGCCGCAGGATTAGTTAAATACTCGACAACTTTTGCCGCACCAAGTGCAGCTAATTTATCATGCAAGCTACCAGCAGTATCATCCTCACTAATGTCAATCTGTTCAGTCAACAAAGCAGCACCGGTATCCAGACCAGCATCCATCTGCATAATTGTTACACCGCTAAATTTATCACCCGCCAGCACTGCACGCTGAATTGGCGCTGCACCGCGCCAACGTGGTAATAAGGATACGTGAATATTAATGCACCCCAAGCGTGGAATAGACAATAACTCTGCGGGTAGAATCAAACCGTAGGCAACTACTACCATAATATCCGGTGCAAACTCACGAATCTTTTGTATCGCATCAGGATTATTTTTAAAACTAAGCGGTTGAAAAACTTCAATCCCATGTTCCAGTGCCAAAAGTTTAACTGGCGATGGAGTTAATCTCATCCCACGCCCAGCCGGACGATCAGGCTGTGTCAAAACCAAGCCAACATTAAACTGATGCTTTAAAATATTTTCTAGTGTTAATCGTGCAATTTCCGGAGTTCCGGCAAACACTATCTTTAGTCCATTTGTCATATTATAAATTTCCTCGGTGTATCATCCTCGCTGTGTAATCAGATTCCAATGCGTTAGATTTACTATCTACAATCGCAGGTCCACTCTCGAGTGTTGCCACCTCATGGCTGAGATATGCACCGTCTAACTCTTTGTTTAATTGATAATTAAACCTACTTTCACTCAATTTCTCAAGCTGAACATGCCCGATTCCACCATAGATACCAATTTGTTTGGCACCGGCTATTGTTAAATCAATTACATGTCCACTACGCTTTGGCATTCGGTCATTAACTATTACATATACCGATTTACCATTCTTGACATTAGTAACTTTTAATTTAGTTCCCATAGCTAAAGTAGGATGTGCTGCACTAAAATCTTCCATATTCAGCCGTTTGCCACTACTGGTCTTACGTCCAGCAAACTTTGAAGCATAGTAACTAGCAACCCCTTCCATATAATCACTGCTATGCGACTTAGGCTTTATTTTGGTTTTTTTATGTCGATTTTTTTTATTATGCTTGGCCTTACTATGGCTTTTTGTCTTACTACTTGCTGTAGTAGTCTGAGCATAACTAAAATTAGCTAAACTAAAAATCAATAAGCTACCGATCAAAATACTTAAGCTTTTTTTAGCCATTAATTTTGTTCCCAATTTTGAAGGTTACTATAACTGTTAGACTCCGCCAATAAATCCTTGTTGTCGCCACACTTCATAAACGGCAACCGCAACTGAATTAGATAAATTTAAGCTGCGTTGCGTGGGTAACATCGGTAGACGTAACACCTGCTCAATTCCTATTTGCTGTAAAATTGAATCCGGCAAACCACGGGTTTCTGAACCAAATAACAACACACAATCGGTAGAATATTCTACTTGATGGTAGAATTTTAGACCACTGGTTTCAATTGCCCAAATTTGGCGCCCACTAAAATATTGGCGACAAGCCTCCCAGTTTTCATGAACCACAACACTAGCAAACTCATGATAGTCCAAACCAGCCCGACGTAATTTTTTATCATTTAGCTCACCCCAGCCTAAGGGTTTTACTAAATGAAGCTCTGCTCCGGTATTGGCACACAAGCGAATAATATTACCACTATTTTGCGGAATATCTGGCTCATGCAAAATTACCGCTATTTTTGCCATAAATTATGCTTTCATATAAATCGTACTGCTTCACACTATCCCTAGTCGAAATAATCTTCTAAATCAGCTCTAGTTAAGACAAAAACAAAGCCATCACCACTTAAGGTTTCCATCCAGTTAAAATTCAAGTCTGGATACATATCTTCCAACTCATTGCGATTATCGCCCATTTCAAGCACCAAAATACCAGAGTCAGTTAAGTAATGTTTTGCCTGGCGTAAAATTTTGTCAACCAAATCTAAGCCGCCATTACCGCCTGAAAGTGCCAGCGAGGGTTCATATTTGTATTCCTCGGCTAAAGTTTCCATCCGACGATCGTCAACATAGGGTGGATTGGAAACAATTAAATCAAATGCGCCCAAATAATCACCTAAATTTTTAAATAAGTCAGATTTAACCAGCTCTACTCTATCATCTAACTGATTACGTTTTAAATTGATTTCAGCAACACTAAGAGCATCATCAGAAATATCACTGGCAACAACTTCTGCATCATAAAAATAGTCCGCAACTATCGTTGCCAAAGAGCCATTACCAGTACATAAATCAAGCGCACAATGAACTAATTCAGGATGTTCAATCCATTGCGCTAATTGATCATTCAATACAATTTCTGCGATAAATGAACGCGGAATAATCACGCGTGGATCAACATAAAAACTATAACCTTGCAACCAAGCCTCATGAGTAATATACGCGAGAGGAATTCTTTTCTCAACTCGTTGTTTAATCCGCTCCAACAACAGTGACTTCTCATCAGCAAGCAATTTGGCATCCAAATATGGCTCAAGCTGATCAACCGGTAAGTTCAATGATTGCAAAATCAAACAAACTGCTTCATCATAGGCATTGGTCGTTCCATGCCCAAAATATAAGCCATTTTTCTTAAACTGTGACACCGCATACCGCAACCAATCGCGAACCGTAACTAATGTATTTTCAGGCATAACTCTCCATCCTTCATCCAATATAGTTTATATTTTAACTAGCAAGTATATAATAATATTCAAGATTAATGTAGTTTTTTTACTCTGCAAGGCTAATTCATATTAAAATCACGTCTGTTTGTGCACTGCACTACAATACAGCCAACTTTTTATGTAACCCAATAATATAGATTGATTATTTATTATTATGAAAAAACTCTTAAGCCTTATTTTATGTAGCGCGATTAGCATTGCCAGTGCCGCTACTTCATCAAGCTCAAGCTCGCTAGATCCGATCTTAGATGCTGCTACACCACAAAATACTCCAAGCAAGAAAATACCGAAGAAAACTAAAAAGCATCACAAAGCAAAGCCCAAAGCAGTTACGGCGTCAAATGGTAAGAGTAGCCAGCCTGCAGCCACGAGTAATCGACAACCGCGTCTATACTCTTATTCTGGATACGCGATGGATACCTCCACTGGAGAAGTATTAGTTAGTAAAAATCCTGATACCCAACTACCAATTGCGTCGATTACCAAACTAATGACGGCGATGGTAATGCTTGACTCCGGGGCTAATTTAGATGATTATGTTGAAATCAGCGAAGATGACGTAGACCACTTGCGCAATACATATTCACGACTAAAAGTTGGAATGCAGTTACGTCGTCGTGATTTATTGCTATTATCACTGATGTCATCAGAAAACCGGGCAGCTTTTGCGATTGCCCGCACCGCATACCCAGGTGGAATCAATGAATTTATCCGCCGGATGAATGCCAAAGCTAAAACTTTAGGAATGAACAATACCCAATTTTTTGATCCAACTGGGCTAACTGCACAAAATAAATCCACAGCTATTGATCTGGTAAAAATGCTAAAAGCGGCTTATGGTTATGAATTAATCCGCGAAGATACTACCACTAAAGGTGCAGATGTGATGCTAAGCTCCCGCTATACCCATCACTATCTAAATAGTGATGCTTTAGTTCGAAGCAGTAGATTTCAAATTGAGGTTTCAAAAACTGGCTTTATTAATGAAGCCGGGCATTGTCTAGTTTTGTATGCCATGGTTGATAACCGCCCAATTGCAATGGTTTTCCTTAATAGCTCAAAAAGTGGACGCTTAGTAGATGCTATGGCAGTTAAATCATACGTCGATCGGATGCAATAACACTTAATCAGATTCATCATCCTAGGTCGTTGATTTACGCCTCACTTACTCGGTATAAACTTCGTCGCAAATCGTCTAGCAGTATTTCGACACGCGTGGGTTCGAATCAGTTTGAGTAAATATTAAATTTAAAGAAAAATAGGACAAAAAATGAATCAATACCGTATTTTAATACAAGCACAAGATCGTGCCGGGCTGGTGTATAAATCAGCCAAAGTATTTTATGAAAATAATTTAAATATTATTGCTAATCACGAATTTGTTGACAAAGAACATAATTTATTTTTTATGCGCACGGTTGTTGCTGGTGCAATTGATGCTAAACAATTAGGTGACGAGTTAAGTCGTGAATTACCCTCAGAAACCAATATTGTAATAAAGCTTCCGCGCAAAAAAAATATCGTGCTGATGGCAACCAAAGAAGCTCATGTCTTGGGTGATATTTTGATTCGCTACCAAGAAGGATTGCTTGATGCTAATATTGTTGGGATAATTTCGAACTATAATAGCCTACGCCCACTCTGTGAGCATTTTGAAATCCCATTCTATCATATATCAGCAGAAAATATTAGCAGGGAAGAACATGAAGCTAAAATTTCAAACACACTGGAACTGTTTGATTCAATTGACTATATTGTTCTTGCAAAATACATGCGAATTTTATCAAAAAATTTCACTGCACGTTTTGAAAATAAAATCATTAATATCCACCACTCATTCTTACCCGCATTCATTGGTGCTAACCCCTACAAACAAGCCTTTGCGCGTGGGGTTAAGATTATTGGGGCTACCGCCCATTTTGTTAATGAAAACCTTGATGAAGGTCCGATAATTGAACAAGATACGATTCACGTTGATCACGCCTATGATTGGGTTGATATGCAACAAGCCGGACGTGATGTCGAAAAAATAGTTCTGGCACGCGCATTAAAGTTAGCGCTTGAAGATAAAATTTTTGTTTATGGAAATAAAACTGTAATTTTTTAGTTCGCCATAACGCACTGCAGAGTAAAATCTATATTTCATGACCTTGAACAATAAATTAAAGGAGTCCATAGTTGCTACATAATATTGAACTACGTCATTTAGACAATACACAACTCGCTAATCTATGTGGTGTAATGGATGAGAATTTAAAACAAATAGCCAATCATTATGATGTAACGATACAGCGCCGAGATACCCAATTCGCTATCCGCGGTCAAAAAGCACAGATAGCTGCTCATGCAATCGAGTCATTCGCAATTACGGCGATCAAACGTGAACTTTACCTTGAAGAAATCCAGCTGGGCTTAATTGAACAAGCCAGCAAGGCCAATGACAATAGCAGCGAAAGCAGCCTACAAACCATTCAGTCACGTAAAGGCGAGATTAAAGGTCGTACGCACAATCAAAACACATATATTTCGGCAATTTTTGATAATGATATAATCTTTGGCATTGGTCCTGCCGGAACTGGCAAAACCTACTTGGCTGTTGCTTGTGCAATTGATCATTTTGAGCGCGAGATGGTTAAGCGGATTATCTTGGTACGCCCTGCTGTAGAGGCTGGTGAAAAATTAGGTTTCTTACCCGGAGATCTTAGCCAAAAAATTGATCCTTATCTTCGTCCGCTCTATGATGCATTATATGATTTGATGGGGTTTGAGAAGGTTACACGTTTATTTGAGAAAAACCTGATTGAAATTGCACCACTAGCATTTATGCGTGGGCGAACATTAAATAGTTCATTTATTATCCTGGATGAAGCGCAAAACACGACACCAGAACAAATGAAAATGTTCCTGACTCGAATTGGCTTTGGCTCTAAACCCATCTTTATATAAAACCCGGTTCAAATCGCATTAAAACGATTAATTTCGTGGCGTCACCACGGATAACAA
>JAIEPY010000091.1 GCA_019748155.1 Burkholderiales bacterium
ATGAATTACAACTAATTAAACTGCAGCTCGCTGAATTTGAAAGTTTAGCTCATGCTGCGTAACATCAGATAATAATACTGCACCCTCATATTTTACCAAGTACTTACAATAATTAAACAAATAGCGTCGCTTAAAATAATAAACGGCGCTGTTTTTATTTTAACTACCATATAGGTCTAGCTCTTTGTCTTTTGTATTTCTTGGTAGAGAGGGATTACACTAGTGTCAGCATTATTGGCAGCAACCACGAGCATCAATCATCCATATATCAACCACATAATCATTTTCAGTAATATAGAAATAGTCAAAGAGATTAATTGTTGGATCACAGTGGGCTACAATCAGTTCCAGAACTTCTCCAAGAGCTGGTAAATTTCCACTAGTGGCAGTAACTTTACCATGCTCATCCCCAAAACCATCCCAGTCGTAGCTAAGGTGCTCATGACTGATAATCTCGGGCTTGGTAGCAACCTTATAGAGTGATTTGGTTCCCGCATCAACTGTAACATGAGTTGAGTGATTAGTGCTAATTACGGTTGTGAGCATTGTCATTGCTGGTAAAAATCGCTGCTCTTTATATTCAATATCGCTATACTCTTGATCCATAACACAGTATGAACCGGGTTGGATTTCGCTAACAGTGGCTAATTCGGCGTCAAGGCTAAACGTTCCAGTGCCACTACCGGTTTGAATCTGACAATCAATTCCTTCTGCTAATAACTGTGCTTTAATTGCGCCTGCTGCTTGTAATATCTGATGTGAGAGCATGCGGCGTTTTGCTAACTCGTTGATATGCTGTAAATGCCCAGCGTAGCATTGTATGCCTTTAAATTTTAAGTTGCTAAATTGGTTTATTTTATGTGCGTAATCAACCGCTTTATCCAAGGCGACCCCGGTGCGCCCGATTCCAGCATCAATATCCAGTAAGACATTTAACATTAAGTTGTGCTCTTGGAAAACTTGATTAAGTTTTGCGGTATTATCAAGATTATCAACTACCAGCATTGTATCCGGAGCTTGTTTGATAAGATCAGGTAGTTGATTAATTTTATTATCAGCCACGACAGGAGATGTTATCAAAATACCTTTGATTCCTGCTTGTACCATTACCTGTGCTTCTGAAATTTTAGCAACACATATGCCAACCGCTCCATATTCTAGTTGTAGTTTGACAATCTTACTACACTTATGTGTTTTGGCATGAGGGCGAACGTTAACACCCTTATCTTTGGCTAATTGTTGCATTAATGATAAATTGCTTGTCAGTTTATTTCGATCAATTACCAAGCATGGCGTAGGCAACTGATTTTTATGAAGTCCTAAGTTGCTGTGTGACATAAAATATCCTTATCAGTATTAATAATCTTTGAGTATCAGGCTTTTTATTTTGCCGTAAAAAGCGTAATTATGTTCTTATGGCTCCATCTATGATTACGATGCATTATTTTTCAGTGGATAATTAACCATATAAATAGATGGTTAAGTCGTCATTTATTAAATATTTGCATTAATCCTAATACCTGTTGAATGATTGAAATTTCCATTGTAGTTATTGCAGTTGGACAAAGTTCCATTTTGTTGATTTACCTGACAAACTGAAACGCTATTGGCATTGCTAATATAAGCAAATTTGTGACTAGCGCTAAAAGTAAAATCAGAAGGCGCATTGAAGCCATTGCCAGTAGGGGTGCAGTTTTCAAAAAGACCATTAATCGGGCTAATCGTACATAAGCTGACACTATTGGCTATTTGATTGGTAATGTAAGCAAATAGCCCATTACTATCAACTGTCACCGATTGTGGTGAGGATAATGAGTTACCTGTGGTTTGGCAATCGGTAAATTTACCTAGTTTATGGCGAACTTTACAGATGGTGATTGAATCATTATTACTATTAGCAATATAGACAACCGAATTACTGCCAAAATTAATATCTGCTGGTGCACTTAGATCATCTAGTATTTGCTGGCAATCGCTTAAGCTACCGTCATTAGAACTTACTAAGCATCGGCTGACAGAGTTACTATCTTGATTACTAATATATGCATAATTAGCGATATTATCAATTATAACCCCTGATGGATTAGCAAATCCAGAGCCTGTTAGTTTACAATTTTCAAAAGCGCCTGTTTGAGTATTAATTGTACAAAGTGAAATGTTATTTGAACCGCCATTAGCCACATAGGCGATATTTTGTGAGAGAATTAAATTTATTCCATTAGGTGCAATAAAACCATTTCCGGTGGTAACGCAGTTCCCTAAAGCTCCGCTTCCTTGCAAAATTTGGCATTGTGATACGGTTGTGCTGTCTGAATTAGAAATATAGGCATAACCAGCAATGTTTGAGGCATTAATTGCTACTGAAGAAGTATTTTGCTTGTTTTTAGTTGTTGGTGTTGTTCCATCTTGCATATTAAACATGTTGGAGCTTAAATTTAGCCTATCATCTTGTGGCATGCTGAGTGTTGCCGGGGATGAACTAGTTAAATAATAAGCACCAACAATAAGCAGCACAATTATTGCTGGAATTAAAAACTTCTTCATTGGCAATATTTCCGTTTATTAATAAGTCTAATACTATATTGTAACGTATTAAATTTAAGGTAATATCTGATTAATCCAACAACTGCTATTCAAGAGCATTACTCACATCTATTTCTGGGTTATTGGGTTTGACACAAACTCACGTAATGCGCGGGCAAAGCGAGTCATACCAAGCCTAATATCCTCTTCCGGGATTATGAGCGAAGGTGTAAAACGAATTACATTGGGTGATGCATTTAGTAACGCAATGCCATACGTAAAACCCAGATTCATGATTTCACGTGCTCGTCCGTGATACTGTGGTTTAAGTACTGCGCCGATTAATAATCCCTGTCCGCGAATTTCCTCAAATAAATTGAATTCCTGATTTAGTAAGTTGAGTTGTTTCCGAAAAAGCTGCTCGCGCTGGGTTACACCCATTAAAACTTCAGCGGTATTGATAATATTAAGTACACTTAGCGCGACAGCACATGCCAGAGGGTTGCCGCCAAAAGTTGTACCATGCGAACCAATGGCAAAACCTGAGCTGAATTGCTCTTTTACTAAAATTGCACCGATGGGAAATCCGCCTCCAAGAGCTTTGGCAATGCTAATCAGATCCGGTTGAATTGGATAATGCTGATAAGCAAATAGTTTACCTGTTCGTCCGATTCCGGTTTGAACCTCATCAAACATTAGGATTGCGTGATGCTTATCGCATAGCTCACGAAGTTTGAGTAAGAACTCAGTTGATGCCTTAATAACGCCGCCCTCCGCCTGAATTACCTCGACAATTACTACCACCGTATTGCCATCAATTAATTCTTCTGCGCTAGCTAAATCATTAAATTTACCGTGAATGATTCCTGCTGGCAATGGTGCAAAATCGGCACTATACTTGCTTTGTCCACCAGCCGATACCCCAAAGAGTGTGCGTCCATGAAAACTATTTTTGAAGGATACAACTTTGTGTTTATGCGCACCAAAATTAACCAAGCCGTAACGTCTGGCAAGTTTTAATCCGGCTTCAACTGCTTCAGTGCCGCTATTGCAGATAAATACTTTATCAAAATCACTGGCATTGACTAATGCTTTGCCAAGTTCTACAGCGGGCTGATTCACCATGATGTTACTGACATGCCACAGTTTTTGGGCTTGGGTGGTTAATGATGCTATCATTTGCGGATGAGCATGACCGAGTGCATTAACTGCAATTCCGCCAGCAAAATCGATAACCTCTTCATCATTCGCACCATAAAGACGTGAGCCAACGCCGCGCACTGGCACGAAATCAACTTGACCATAGATATCAAGGAAATAATTCGGGTATTCTTGACGTAAATTCATAGTATTACTCCAAAATTAAACATTGTAAAATTAATTTAGTTAATTGCAAATTAGTTATCAAAGGGATATGATAATCAATTGCTAGGCGACGAATAGCAAATTGTTCTTGATTTTGATGTGACTCATAAACATTCTCAGGGATATTGATAACTAAATCAAATTGTTGCTGTTTGATTGTGCTTACTGTGTCAGCTATCAAATGTGTAAAATTCTTAGCTTCAGTATTTATCCCAGCACAAGTTGAATGATCCGCGTTGATTAACCAGCCTTCCTTGTCTAATTCAGCCAATAATGGTGCTAATTCTTGTAGTGCGCTTTGAGGTGCATGGATTAGTAAACGTTTGCCATTAATCGTTTGTCCGGCTGCTTGCCATGAGCGATAAAAGGTAGTTAATAAATCTGTACCAATGCAGGCAACTTCACCGGTTGAGGACATTTCGACTTGTGCAACCGGATCGCAGCCTTTGAAACGATTGTAGGAAAACACTGGAGTTTTCACCCCCAGATGCTTGAGCAGTGGCGTCGCTATTGGTGCTATTGCTTGCGAGTTTAGAAAAACCTGAGTGACTAATTTAATTAAATTGCAGCCACTTACTTTAGAAATGAAAGGAAAAGAGCGTGATGCACGCACATTACACTCGATAACCTTGAGCTGCTTGTCTTTAAGCAATAATTGCATATTGAACGGACCATGAATATTTAGACTGGCAACAATCTTGCTACTGATAACATTGATTTGTGCAATTATCTCTGGCGCTAAATTTTGCGCTGGGTAAACTAAAGTTGCATCGCCTGAATGAACACCGGCATTTTCTATATGTTCTGCAATCGCACTGAAGATGATTTTTCCATTTGCGGCTACACCATCAACTTCAATTTCTGCCGCATCGCTAATAAATTGGCAGACTACTACCGAATTGGCGGGGGAGATTTTTAGTGCAGTGTGTAAATATTGCTCTAAATCTTCGTGGTTAGTTGCAACTTTCATGGCTGCACCGGATAACACATAAGACGGGCGCACGATTACCGGAAAGCCAACTTTGCTCACAAAATCAATAATCTGTTGACTAGTGGTAGCGTTAATCCAGCGAGGTTGATCAATTTTGGCATCATGGAGTAATTGCGAAAATAATTGCCGATCTTCGGCTTGGTTAATATTTGTCGCACTGGTTCCCAGTAAATTATGACCAAGTTTACTAAGCGGTAGCACCAGATTATTGGCTGCTTGCCCGCCTACGCTAACTACGGTGGCCTGCGGGTTTTCAAATTCCAAAATATCAGTTACCCGTTCTAGTGACAAGGGTTCAAAATAGAGCCGCTCGGACTCATCATAATCAGTTGACACTGTTTCGGGGTTGGAGTTAATGATGATTACTTTTTGTTGTGCTTTGCGTAATTCACGAGCTAAATTGACGGTGCACCAGTCAAATTCAACTGATGAGCCAATTGCATACGGACCAGAACCCAAGATGCAGATATGCTCGGACGATGGAACTAAATCATGGTACGTGCCGTGATAGGTTAGATACAAATAATTACTCTGGGCTTGAAATTCGCCAGCAACCGTATCAATTTGCTTAACAACTGGCTGCACGCCATATTTAAGACGTAATGCGCGGATGGCAAATTCATCTAGATTATGCATGCTAGCAATTACTTTGTCGCTAAGTCCCAATTGTTTCGCTGCAAGTAAATTAGCTGCGTTGATCTCTTGTTTGGCAAATGCATTACCAAAAAGCGCAATTTGCTGGATTTGATTGAGAAACCATGGATCAATATGCGATAATTGCGCCGCTGCTGTCATACTATTACCTTGGGTAAACCATTGGTAGAGTGCAAAAATCCGTCTATCAGTGGCAAATTCGAGTTCATTGGCTAGATTCGGGATTTGCTGTGGATAATCCAGCAAACATGAAGCACCGATATTAAGCATCTGGACTGCTTTTTGTAATGCCTCTGGAAAACTTCTGCCAATTGCCATTACTTCCCCAACGCTTTTCATTTCACTACCGATCCTACGCTCGGCTTCACGGAGTTTATGAGTATCCCACCGCGGGATTTTTACCACGATATAATCCAGTGCTGGTTCAAAAAATGCGCTGGTTGCTGTAGTCATATGATTGCGAATTTGGTAGAGTTGATAACCCAGACATAGTTTAGCTGCTACATAGGCAAGGGGGTAACCAGTCGCCTTGGAAGCTAGGGCTGAAGAACGTGACAGCCGCGGATTCATTTCAATTACCCGATAGTCGCCATTTGCCGGATTCACTGCAAATTGAATATTACATTCACCAATAATCGCGAAAATTTCGGCAGCCTGCAGAGCAATATCTCGTAGTTGTTGATGCTCGCGGTCATTCAATGTTTGTGCTGGGGCAACCACTATGCTTTCTCCAGTATGGATTCCCATTGGGTCAAGATTTTCCATATTGCAGATAGTTAGTGCATTGCCTGCTTTGTCACGAACGATTTCGTACTCAAACTCTTTCCAGCCAGTCAGATACTCTTCAAGTAAAACTTGTGGAGTAACACTGAGCGCCTGAGTTACTTTGGTAATTAATTCTTCCTCTGCACTTATTTTACCTGAGCCTAGTCCACCAAGTGAAAACCCTGAACGCATCATCAACGGGTAACCAATTTGTTGTGCCATAGCTATAGCTTGTTCGCAAGTAGTTGCTAATTTACTGACTGGGGTTTTGATTTGATGTGTCAAAAGTGTATCGCGAAAAAGTTCACGATCTTCGGTGGCTAAAATTGAAGCGATCGACGAACCTAACACCTCAATATTGTATTGTTGCAAGATTCCGCTGTTATGCAATTCCAAGCCCAGATTAAGCGCAGTTTGCCCACCAAAGCCTAATGCTAGTAGCTCGATTTTTTCCGCAATCAAAATTTGCTCAAGTTCCTTAATTTGCAAAGGCACAAAATAGGTTTTATCCGCCATGTTTTTATCGGTTTGTACCGTAGCAATATTTGGATTTACCAAAACTACCTGATGTCCATCATCTTTGAAGGCTTTAATTGCTTGCGAACCGGAATAATCAAATTCACCAGCCTGCCCAACTCTTAGTCCACCCGAACCAATAACTAATATTTTGCTCATTTTTGTTGCGCTCCCATTATAACTTGCTGGATAAAATCATTAAATAAAAATGCGGTATCATGTGGCCCTGCTGCCGCTTCGGGGTGAAACTGAACTGCTGAAAAAGGTTTGTTTTTATGTTTGATACCGGCGATACTGTTATCATGCAAATGGGTAAATGTAATTTGCCAATCATCGGGTAAGCTATTGTGGCACAGGGCATAACCATGATTTTGTGAACTGAGATAGCAACGTAAGTTTTGCGTATCCTGTACGGGCTGGTTTTGTCCACGATGACCGAATTTCAACTTGTAGGTATCTGCGCCAGCGGCTAAACCAAGTAATTGCGAACCCAGACAAATCCCAAAAATTGGGATATCATTCTCTAACGCTGCTTTGAGAATGGCGATACTTTGGCTACAGTCTTTGGGATCTCCCGGGCCATTGGAGAGTAAAATGCCATCATATTGTTCGTGGCTGTAATCATAGTCAAATGGCACTTGTTTAATCGTTACATCGAAATTTAGTAATGAGCGAATTATATTCTGTTTAGCCCCAAAATCGACCAGCAAAATTTGGTATTTGCCTGTGCCATGGTAGCTGATTTCTTTAGTTGAAACTTGCGCTACTAAACTTTCCGCTGGTGTGGGTTGCGGTGGAGTCGCTACAACTGTACTGGTTAATTTGATTTGCCCATTCATCGTACCGTTATCGCGTAATACTTTAGTCAGTTCACGGGTATCAATTCCACTTAAAATAGGAATATCTTGTTTATGTAGACAATCTAATAGGGAATGCTCACAGTCATGATGTGCTGTTTCATGAATCAAATTACAGCAGATGACTGCTTTAACCTGAATCTGTGCGGATTCCCAGCTCTGTGCAGTACTCACTCCATAATTTCCAAGTAATGGATAGGTAAAAACCAAAATTTGTCCGGCATAGGATGGATCGGTCAAAGTTTCTTCGTAGCCAGTCATTCCGGTATTAAATACCACTTCGCCACTAATTAGCTCATGGGCTAAATTATGTGCAACGGCATTGAAATGGCTGCCGTTATCTAAAATCAAAGTTGCGGAATTCATCAAATTTCCTAACGTAATAGTATGTTCACTAGTTGCCATAATATAAAGTAAGAACTAGGAATAAGACAACGACGTGTACTTTAAT
Organism: Burkholderiales bacterium; assembly: GCA_019748155.1. Taxonomy (GTDB): domain Bacteria; phylum Pseudomonadota; class Gammaproteobacteria; order Burkholderiales; family UBA11063; genus Aquella. Next base: position 8,123 of record JAIEPY010000091.1, read on the forward strand.
AGTACACGAGGCGTCTTATGACAACGTTATTGCTTTATATTCGGAGTAATTTTTTGTTTTTTGAGGCGAAGGGCGTTAAGTTTAATAAACCCTTTAGCATCAGTTTGATCATAATCACCCAAACGATCCATACTAGCAACATCATGATCATAGAGTGAGTTTGGCGAATTTCTGCCAAGAATAATCACATTGCCTTTATACAGCGCTAAATGAACTACACCATTGATTGCCGCTATGTTTACCTGATTGGCTGCCATTAACATTTTCATTTCCGGACTGAACCAGAAACCGTTATAAATTAGTTGTGCAATTTTGGGTGCGGCGCAAGATTTAAGCAGGATAACTTCACGATCCAAGACCAGAGTTTCTAAATCCTGATAAGCTTTATGGAGGATTGTTCCACCGGGAGTTTCATAAACACCGCGTGATTTCATTCCGACAAAGCGGCTTTCAACGATGTCAATTCTGCCAATCGCATTGTTACCACCAATTTTATTCAGATAAGTAAATATTTCCAGTTGTGTGCCGCTGATTACTTTTTGGCTGGCGTGCTCAATGATTTTTATAGGTAGCCCATTACTAAACTCAATACTAATTTCAAAGCTTTGATCGGGTGCATCTTGTGGCGCAAGAGTCTTTTTGAACATCTCAGCAGGTGGTGCTAATTCCGGATCTTCCAAGATACCTGCCTCATAGCTGGTATGCATTAGATTTTCATCAACACTATACGGTTTTTGTAAAGTAGAGGTAACTGGGATTCCTTGTTCAGTGGCATAATTAAGTAAGTCAGTCCGTCCTTTAAATTGTGCCAAAAACTCGGGTTCTTTCCACGGGGCAATCACTTTAACTTCCGGCATGAATTGCATAAACACTAATTCAAAGCGGATTTGATCATTCCCTTTACCCGTTGCGCCATGTGAAATATTCTTAATCCCGTGCGCTATAGCATATTCCACCAGTTTTTTGGCAATTAGCGGACGGGCAAGAGAAGTACCGAGTAAATAACGGTTTTCGTATAATGCACCGCTTTGCAGTGATGGATAAATATAGTCATTAACAAACTCTTCTTTGCAGTCTTCAATCACCACGGTTTTAGCACCAATTGCCAAGGCTTTGGCTTTAGCTGCCGCAAAATCTTCTTCCTGTCCAACATCAGCAATAAATGCGGTAACCTCGTATCCTTTATTGAGTAACCATTTTAAAATTACTGAAGTATCCAAACCGCCACTGTATGCCAAAATTACTTGTTGTTGCATGATAGTCTCCTAAAAATTTAATTTAAATATTTGTGTCTTTGGTTTTAGGGCTTGAGTAAACTCTACCGCTCAAAAGTTACGAATTTAAGAGTTTGTATTTCCTGAGAACTATTTTGCGAAAAACTCGCTAACGCTCAAACAATTCGCAAAATAACGTTCTTGGCGTCAACAAACTCTAAAATTCTCCACTATTCGCTTTAAAGTTTACTCAAACCCTAAAACAATTAAACCATTTTATACGCTAAAAAATTAAAATTTAAACTGCTTTAACTCCTCTATTCGATTTTTGATAGAATCTAAACCAAGATTGCCTGTTGCGCCGAGGTGGGTTTTTGCCAAAATATTTTGCAATGGATCATTTAATCCTGAATTTTGCAAATTCGCTGCAACTTGTCCATAAGCATCGCGGAACGGCACACCTTGCACCGCAAGCTGCAAGGCATAATCGGTTGCAAATACTTCCGGGGTAAATCCCGCCAAACATTTTTCTTGGTTGGCACTAACTTGCGCCATAATGATTGCGACTACTTCCAGAGTTTGCCCAACAATATCTAAGCTATCAAATAATGGACGCTTGGTTTCCTGTAAATCGCGGTTATAGCCAGAAGGTAGCGCGCGCGAAATTTCCATGACTTGCCAGAGATTTGCCATTACCGTAGCACTTTTGGCACGAATCAGTTCAAACGGATCAGGGTTTTTCTTATTTGGCATTAAGCTGCTACCCGGGCAAAACTCCTGCGGTAAATTGAGATAAGCCATCTCAGGTGCGCTAAACAAAATCACGTCAGTCGCGAGTTTGGATAAATCCAGCATAATCTGACTTAGTCCATGAATAATCACACTTTCAAATTTACCGCGGCTATTATTGGCATAGAGTACATTATTTTGCATTTTGGCAAAACCAAGTAAATCACTGCATAGCTGACGGTCAATCGGTAATGATACGCCATAACTAGCGGCAGAACCAAGCGGTGATTGATCGATGAGTTTATAACTGTCAATTACGAGTGTTGCATCATCAAGCAATGATTCAAGTAAAGCACCCATCCATAAGCCCATTGATGAAGGCATCGCTTTTTGATAATGTGTTCGTCCAACATAAGGAATATTTTGGTACTTAACCGCAAAATCATGCAAAACTTCCATAGTTGCAATTAGCTTAGCCATAATTGTCCGTAGTTCATGCTTACTATATAAGCGCAGCGCAGTTAACACCTGATCATTACGAGAGCGTGCAGTATGAATTTTCTTACCGATGTCACCCAGCGCATTTACCAGATAATTTTCAATTGCAGTATGGATGTCTTCCTGTGAGTTTTCGATAGTGAATTGACCATTATCAACTAGTTCAAGAATCTCACCGAGCGTTGTAACCAGCTGTTCACATTCAACTGCGCTAAGTATGCCGATTGATGAGAGCATCTTGGCATGAGCAATACTCGCAATGCAGTCATACCGCGCAATCCGCAAATCTAATAGGGGATCATCGCCAGTCATAAAATCTTCAACTATCTGATTTAATTGATAGCCTTTAGCCCAAAGCTTAGTCATAATTTTTCTCCACCTTTTATATATTTGAATCTTTCATGCTACAAAATTAATTTACCACTCGAAAGTTACGAAGCTAAGAGTTTGTATTTCCTTAGAACTATTTTGCGAAAAACTCGCTAACGCTCAGACAGTTCGCAAAATTACGTTCTTAGCGTCAACAAATTCTAAGCTTCTCCACTACTCGTTAAAAATTAATTTTGTAGCATAAAATTGGTTAAGGATAAACTGCCAAAGCGGTTAAACCTGTGGCTTCGGGTAACTGATACATCAGGTTCATATTTTGCACCGCTTGCCCAGATGCGCCTTTGAGCAGATTATCAATCACACTAACCACAACCAAATAATTAGTTCTTGGATCAAGATGTAAACTAATCTGGCAGAAATTAGTTCCAATTACCGCTTTAACACCGCTGCGTTCCTGATTATTGAGTACAACAAAATAACTATCCTGATAATACTCGGTGTAGAGCTGGCTAATTTGCTTCAAATCATGCCTTGCATTTAATGGGCAGTAGGCAGTCACCATCAAACCCCGTGGAATCGGAATTAAATGCGGTGTAAACTGAATCATCAGTTCTTTTCTTGCCAGTTTGCCAAGCTCCTGCTCAATTTCGGGGGTATGGCGATGAATTCCACCCACTTGGTAAGCGGTGAAATTATTACTGGTTTCACAAAAATGAGTAGCAAGACTCAAACTCCGCCCGGCACCTGATACCCCTGATTTGGCATCAATGATAATTGGTGCGGCAGATAAATTCAGCAATTTATTTTTAAGTAGTGGTGCTAGAGCCAATAACGTTGCAGTTGGATAACAACCCGGGTTTGCAATCAAATTCGCGCCAGCAATTTGCTCACGATAACCAATTTCAGCTAAGCCATAAACCGCTTGAGTCAACAATGCACTATTTGCTGCGGGGTGCTGATACCATTGTTCATAAGTTTTGCCATCATTTAAACGTAAATCAGCACTCAAATCAATTACTTTGCAACTATGTTGTAATAATTCAGCAGAGATAGCAGCCGCTTTCGTATGCGGGAGTGCTAAAAAAACAATATCACTTTGCTGTGCCAATTGCGTAAGATTCAGGCTGACAAATTGGTGCATGAGATGAGCTAAATGTGGAAAAACCTGCGTTAATTCTTGCTGTTGATAAGTTTCAGAGACCAAATGCGCCAATTCTACCTGTGGGTGAGCACTAAGTAAACGAATTAACTCCACTCCGGTGTAACCAGATGCGCCAATAATCGAGGCTTTGATTTTCTTCATGATAATTGTTCCTTAGAGACAGTCGTGCCAACGGCTTGATTATGTTGCAATAATTCAATTAATAAATGTGGCGTATTGCCATTAAGAATATGTGCTGTTTTTACTCCCGCTTCAACTGCTTGAACGCAGGCGCTTAATTTGGGGCGCATTCCGCTATTAACGACACCTTCAGTTGCCAGTAATTGCATAGCATATGAACTATCCATTTCAGCAAGCAAACTTGTTGGGTCAGGGTAATTGGTATAATAACCATCAATATCACTTAGTAAAATTAATTTTTCTGCTTGCAGGCTACTTGCAATTGCAGCAGCTGCCAGATCAGCATTCGTATTGAGGGTGATACTTTCTTTAACAGCTAACGGTGCAATTAATGGGGTTATTCCCAGCGCTAATAACTGAGTTATAACTTTGTGATTTACCTGAGTAATTTCACCAACAAACCCCAGTTTGTTCTGATCAACAAATTTACCTTGCAACAGCTTGACATCATGCCCAGATAGTCCTAATGCCGAAATCCCAGCTTGATTAAACTGCTGTGCCAAGATAGCATTAGTTTTACCAAGCAATGCCATTTGCGTGACTGTCAAAATTTCTGCGCTGGTAACCCGTAGGCCATTGACAAACTCAGAGCTAATATTTAATTTTTGGCATAATTGATTGATATCCGGACCGCCACCATGAACAACTACGATACTATAGCCACTCTTTTGTAGCTGCTGGATATCTTCAATCAAGCTATTTAACTCAACTTGATTGTTGACGATGGAATCACCACATTTTAGAACTAATAAGTTTTTCATGATTTACGTCCGATACGCTGCGTTGATTTTTACATAATCATAGGTTAAATCACAGCCCCACGCCGTAGCGCTATGTTCACCTAAACCTAAATCAAGGTTAATATTCACTTCTTTATTTTGCAGAAGTTTTAACGCCTCATCTTCCGAGAACTCCAATGGCATACCATGTTTGAAGAGCATTAATTTTTCGAGTGAAATATTTAGTTTATTGGGATTAATTGCGGCATTGGCATAGCCTGCAGCACAGGCAATTCGCCCCCAATTGGCATCATTGCCAAAAACCGCGGCTTTAACCAATGAGGATGAAACCACTGATTTGGCAACAAGTTTGGCTTGTTTATCACTTTTAGCGCCAGAAACATTTACCGCGATTAAGGTGGTAGCACCTTCACCATCGGTGGCAATTTGTTTGGATAAACTAATGCATAAGCAAAGTAAACCTTCATAGAATAATTGCCAGTCCGGATGATTAATATCCTCAATTGCTGTGTTTGCGGCACATTTATTTGCCATCACCAAAACCATGTCATTAGTTGAGGAGTCACCATCGACACTAATCATATTAAAAGAATTATTCACCGCTTTGCTTAGCGCTATTTGTAATGCTGCCGCGCTAATATCGGCATCAGTGGTAATGAACCCAAGCATAGTTGCCATATTAGGGTGGATCATTCCCGAACCTTTTGCCATGCCGCCAATTTTGATAATGCTCCCATCGCTTAGCGTCACTGCCAAAGCAGCTTGTTTGGCAAAAGTATCGGTAGTCATAATTGCTTTGGCTGCTTCTTGATCTTCCGCTGAGTCAAGCTTGGCGCTTAGTTTAGGGATTGAAGTCAGGATTTTTTCAATCGGTAGGGTAACGCCAATTACTCCGGTGCTAGCAACGCCAATTAATGTATTATCAATTTTTAATTCTTTGGCTAAGGCAATAGCAGTTTGTTTGGCATGCTGTGTACCAAGCTTACCGGTACAGGCATTGGCATTGCCACTATTAGTAATAATCGCTTGCAAATATCCTGATTTAAGGTGTTTTTTAGTGAGTAATAATGGAGCGGCTTTAACCTGATTTCTGGTGAAGACTCCTGCTGCGATAGCTGGCACTTTGCTATAGATCAATGATAAATCCAGCTTATGTGATTTCTTGATTCCGGCTGAAACTCCTGCAGCTTTGAAACCTTGTGGCGCGCAGACATTTTGATCGGGAATTAGTGTAATAAATTTACTCATGATTTATGCTCCTAGTTGATTGTGATTAGGGGTGCCCAAGGTTGCGACTAAAATTGCTTTAATGCTATGCAGGCGATTTTCGGCTTCACTAAAGACGATGGAATGTTTGCTGCGAAAGACTTCATCACTAACTTCGCGAACATCCACGCCAAAATTTTGTGACGCATCACTAACAAATTTAGTTTGACAATCATGAAAAGCTGGTAAACAATGCATAAATAAAACTTCTGGATTATTAGTTTGCTTAAGCATATCCATCGTGATTTGGTAATCTTTGAGTAAATTTGCCCGGTTCACAATCTGATCTTCTTCACCCATCGACACCCACACATCGGTATAAATTACATCTGCACTAGCCAAACAAGCAGGATCAGAACTAACTTCGATGGTTGCTCCGTTTTCTTTAGCACAGGCGAGGGCTTTATTTAAACTTTCCGGTGCAGGATGAAGTTCTGAGGGGCCATAAGCCACGAAGTGCATCCCCATTTTGGCACAACCATACATCCAGGCATTTGCCATATTGTTTCTGGTATCCCCAACATAAACTACCTTAACTTGATTTAAGGGCTTGTGAGGTAATGCTTCTTCAATCGTCATTAGATCCGCCAATATTTGCGTCGGGTGATCTTCATCGGTTAAGCCATTGTATACTGGAATGCCAGAATATTTTGCCAAGTCTTCAACTGTTTTTTGACTATAACCACGAAATTCAATCCCATGGTAAAAACCCGCCAGAACTCGTGCGGAATCTTCTACCGATTCTTTTTTGCCAAACTGGGAACTTGAGATATCAATAAAACTTGGATGTCCGCCTTCTTCTATGACACCAATTTCAAAAGCACATCTGGTTCTGGTCGAAGTTTTTTCAAATAATAACGCAATGTTCTTACCCCGGAGGCTACTGCCAATAATTCCCTGCTGGCGTTTTTGTTTTAGTTGATGGGATAAATCTAATAAATAACGAATTTCAGCTGGTGAAAAATCAAGCAAGGTTAAAAAACTTCTACAGTGTAGATCAATTGTCATGATAGTAACATCCTATGCAGATTAGGAATAATTACTTAGGTGCAACCGTGTTTATACTCATCGTCTTTGAATCTTGCCATTTGTCGTGCTTCAAAAAAGACTTGTCTTGTACATCTGTGTACATTTTTTCATCTTTTTTTCAGTACTCCGTATCCAAGAATTAAATCCTGCGAGTATATATAACATAATGAAATTATGCTGAACTATGGATGTAGTAAATATTTTGCTTAAACAAAATCTACAACAGGGAGCCTAAAATTTCAGAATGTTTTAGGTTTAAATAGCTTGCATCAAAAAAATATAATTATGCTATCAAGCTAAGTAATTATTACTAAAACTTTAAATTTATAAATTTGGAAAATAGTGTTTACTAACCCAGATGATAAAGGCTATCTCTGATTAGTTATTGTGAAAATAAGATTAGCGTCGTCGAGAAGAGGGGGTAGAAGGTTGAGCAATAGTATTGTTAAATAACGAAATTGTGTTTTGTACTTGCTGGACAAATTCCATTTGTAAAATCTGGAGTAATTGTGCTGACTTCATGAATCAGACCTTTCATTTAAAAAGAGGTTACTTTAAAAAGCTAAGTGGGGGAATTGTAACAAGATAAATTTGTATTTGTCAAGTCATTTTTTACATTTATAGTAGATTAGGCACAATAAAGCCACAAATGCAACTTGACAAGTTAGAATTATTTCATTACAATAACTTGCTTCATAGTATTGTGCTGCATTAAAATTTAATAGCATATATCATATGATATTTACATACTAGGGTCACTGAGCTTTGGACGTTGCTGTATTGTAAAAAAGCTGGAAATGTACTTCTGTTTTGTACAAATTATAATGTTTTTTTACCGATACGCGATGTTTGAAAATCAAATGTTTCGAGTATCGTTAATGGAAATTTGAGTAGAGATTAATAAAGTTTATATGATATATTTCACATTAACAATCACTTAATTTTTAGAAAGAACTTATTAATATGAAAAAAATTCTTCTTGCTATTATTGCATCAACAGCGGTTTCAGTTGCCTTTGCTGCTCCTGTCGCTTCTTCAGTATCAAGTCAATCTGCACCTCAGTCGACACCTCCGTTTGATAATACCAAAATGAAATGTGGTGAGCATACAGTTAAAGATGGTGATAATATTGACACTTTAACGGGGATCTGTAAAGGATTTAAATTTGGTAAAGATAAGGCTGGTTTTTTAGATGAAAACTCTGGTAAAAAAGTAATGTGTCAAGAGAAAAAAGGACAACTAATCTTGTCTAGCTGCCAACAAGCACCAGCTAAATAATAAGTAAAGCAATAAACAGCAGCCTTCAGAATGTAATGCTCTCTTTAAAATTCTCAAGTTTGCTGTTTATGCTAGTGGGTTGATTTATCAACCCTTTTTGCCTTGTTATGCTATGCTAGTACAAGTAGCTAAGCATAATCTGTCCTTCAAAGTTATTGCCGCCATTTCCTTCATTATCTAATGGCTGAACAATATAGCCATAGCCCGCAAAGATTGTAAATCCTTTAATTTGCGGCACATTATAGTTAAATGTAATATCATATTCATTGCTTGCGGGCATAGTTACTGTATTGTAGTGTGCTGCGCTGACGCCTATCTCAATCGCATCATCTAAAAATTTCACGGTTGGTGCAATCTTATATGCCTGACCTGCAGATTTATCAATTAAGCCAAGCATCCAGCTAGTTGTATAGAGTGGATCAGTTGCCAGTGAATAAGTATATGGAGATACAATATTTCCGCCTTCAAATGAGCCATTTGGTCCCCAAATATTATTATAACCTAATTTTAGCTCTAACCAATCATAGTTCATAGTTAATTGTAAACCGAGCATATTACTATTAATATTATTCGCAAGATCATTATCACTCAGTATATTTTGACTATTACCAAATTGCAGCGCACCTTGAACTCCAATTTCAAAACCTAATTTATCGCTAGCTTTTAGTTTTAGATTACTATCGGCATAGATAAGGTTAGAGTAGTCATAAAATTTATAACCCCATAATCTAAAGTCTAACAATTCGGACGGTGTATTCCAGGAAATTCCTGCGGCAATAGTGCCTGGTGTTGAATTATTAGTGTTCGTAATGCTTGGATCAAGTAGATCATTGTAATAGGTTTGATTGTTAAAACCCGTTGCACCGAGTAACTGTGCATCATTAAATGCGAGCGCGGTAATTAACCAATGATTTCCCAGATCCACATTTGCCAATGCACCCTGATAAGTAACTAAGTTTAAGGCATTATTTTGATAATAGGTAAGCCATGGACTATTGTTAATACCGATTCTACCACCATCAATTTGTAGCATGTCAGAATACTTATATTCTACAAATAGCTCTTGCATCTCTAATTGTTCTTTAGTAGATAAACCAAGAGCTTGCTGATCTGGGGCACTTGGGTTTATTTGCGATGTATAGGGATTAACGCCAGTTAAAAATCCACCAATTGAAAATCCGGCTAGTTCACCAGTTTGCGCAAAAATATTTACTCCATAACCATAGTTATTGCCTCCATTTTGATCGTAATAGCTGGCAACGCCCATTACATTCCATGTTCCATTGTCAAAAATTCGTCTAGCAATGCTATTGCTGGCAATCTGGCTCTCACTGGGGTTTGCAGTACCACCTTGGCTCGGTAGCCCAAGATATGGATTTTGTAAATAATTGCCACGACTTAAATAACTACTGGCAACAGGTGTAGTTTGTTCTTGAGACTCTTCTTCGAGAGTTATTCCAAAAGCATTAGCGTAGATTAATCCAAAGCTGATCATTATAGTTTTTTTGAGCATAATAGGTTAAATATCCTTAGGTATTAAAAGGTGTATTTTAATTAAGGGCATTAGTATACATGAGAATGATTCTTATTTGCAAGGCTAATTGTTTGTGTACATTTAATGTTGTTTACTATTGTTATCATCGAGTATAAATTATAGGTATTTGGTCATGATTAAAAAATTCTTGTACAAAGTTTAAATTAAGGTATATAATAGCGACGCTAATTAGCGTTATTTATAACAAATAAGAGGATACACAAATGTTAAATATTGATGAAAAAAAAGTCTGTGAAATTTTAGATCAAATTATTTCTCATGAATTAGCTGGAGTTAGTCGCTATACACACTATGCTTTAACAGTATATGGTTTAGAGCGTTTATCTTTGGTTGGCTATTTTAAAACGCATGCAACAGAGTCACTTGACCATGCGCTTAAAGCTGGAGAATTAATGACTGGACTTAATGGGCATCCAACAATTAAAGTTGCGGATATTAAAGAAACTCACAAGCATGATTTAGTAAGTATTATTGCTGAGTCAATCGAACACGAAACTAAAGCAGCAGAAATGTATCACCAGTTGCTTAATGTGGTAAAAGATAAGTCGGTTTATCTTGAAGATTATGCGCGTACTATGATTGGTTCAGAAGAACAGCACGTTTTAGAAATGCGTAAGATCGCTAAAAAAGCTTAATTGCTTATGTGAAACTACTGAATCGCTTTGATTTAGTAGTTTCATCTAAGGTGATAATGATTATTATCTAACAACCAAATTTACACTTAGGGTCTGAGTTTTGGAATAAGATTCTTACGAGTAAACCACCAGGCTCGCGAGTTGCACCTGTACCAATGGATAAAACTTTGCCACTCTTAGGCGTGGTATATTCTTTGATAACATCGCCAAATGGATTTCGCTGAACAGCGATTTTTTGTCCTTCCTGAACAGTATCACCGATTTTAACGAACACATCAGCATAACCACCTACCACGGCTCTAACTGAAACCATATCGTTGGCAATATATGTTCCTGAACTAATTGCTGTTGCACCTAATGTACCTTTAATCATTTTAGCATCAATCATTACATTATTAATACCTTGAACCGCTTTATTAATCAAGTCTTGCTGATAAATTCTTCCCTGACCAATTTCAAGCGTTATTGCCGGAATATTATTTTTATCTAATGCATTTTCCAGTGCACCAGCATCAGAGTCGCCAGTATCAATTTTTATTTAGTCGGCAGGGATTAATTCAGCCAAATGCTGGATAGCTGGCAAACGATAATCGGCATAGATAAATAGCGGATAAGCAGTATCCGTGGATTGAGTGTGTAAATCAATTGCCATATCTGCATTACCAAGGTATAAGTTATTGAATAGTTTATATGCCTGAACTTGTGCCGCATTACCATTTTCTTTACCTGGGAATAAGCGATTCATATCTTCCGTATAGCCGCCATCATTTGCAATATGCCAAACGCGGGTAATATGCGATAAACTATTTGGACTTGCCTGCAACACTCCTACGACTGTTCCAGATAGTTGCTTAGGGTCTAAATTTGACATTATAGTTTGTACTGCTTTAGAGCCATTAAGTTCGTCACCGTGAATTCCAGTATTTAGTAGTAGCTTAGGACCTTGATGTGCGCCCTTTACGACAATAAGCGGAACATACCAGCTTTGTCCTATATTCATATCTGCACCTTTAAACATAAAGCGATAGGTTTTACCATTCGCCAAGTCGTTTACGTCTAATTTAGTAATCACGGGAACACTGTCAATTTTATCTCCGTTATAAATGGTTTTAGCTGATGCTCCCGAAATAAATAGCCCGCCAAGTACTGCAGTATAAAATAGTCTACGCATATATTATCCTTTGTGAGTTAAAAGTTATATACAAATTGTTTTATTTAATCCAAAATTTTTTTATTATACCTCAGACTATAGTTATTAATAACGACTATTTTATTTTAATTTCCAATTTAGTTCTTTGTTTTTTTAGAGGTGATTTTATCATAATAGACAAAACTCAAATCTCTGATAAATAGGATAATTTTAATTGGATTGATTTGTTACAATAATGACTTATCAATATTTCATGGTGTTGTTAGGATTATTTCAGCCTGTGCATGATAACATTAATCTACTGACTATATTTTAAGATAACTTACAAGGGTATATATATGAGACTAAAATCAATTCTAAGTTTGGCTTTTTGTGGCGTTATTGCATCAAATATTGCGTTTGCAAGTGAGTTATTTCTAATGGGGGGAGCGATTAGTGATACTAATAGCAATATCTATACAGCGCTAGCTAAGGCAACAGGTAAAGTTGCAACTCCAAATAAATGTTCTGGTAATTGGGTAGTTACGACTTGTCCTAAAATTGCGATTATTACATCTGCTGCGGCAAATCAAGCTGCGGGTGATGATGCTTATTCAAATGATGCTTCTGGTTCATTATCCTATCAGCATCTATATTCTGCTTATGGGTTTTCCGTAAAACATATTAGTGCACACATAGATAATTATCAGAGTGCTACTAATCTAAATACAGCAGAGGGAAGAACAAACCAAACTATTTTAGAGCAAGCTGATGTTGTATTTTTCAATGGTGGAGATCAGGCTCGTCATGCTCGAACTTGGCTAAATGACGAGGGTAGTGATAATGCTTTAATGAAGATTATCTATAACCGTTTTTCTCAAAATAAGTTGATTGTTGCTGGTACTTCAGCAGGAACTGCGATTCAAAGTAATCCAACCTATGGTGAAGGTTCATCTTTTGGTCAATTATATTTTGCTTCATCACAAGGTTTGGCGGTTAAATCTGTTAAAGATGGTGCGATAAATGGGACAGGCCTAAAAGATACTAGAGCCGCGAGTGGCAGTCTCCAATATTTAGATAATGGCGGTAAAATGCCTGGTTTCGGCTTATCTCCAAGTAATGTGCTAGTTGATACACACTTTGATGCGCGTGGACGCTTAGCTCGTTTGATCCCGGCATTGCATAATACCAGTAAACAAATTGGTGCTGGAGTAGATGAAGATACTGCTTTTTTTATTAAAGATGGAGTCGGGACTGTTTATGGTACACATGGTGTGTTTATAGTAGATAATCGTAACGCAAGTTATTCTTCAGCGAACTATTTTGCTGGAAAAAACTTTCGGGTTAGTTACTTGACAAAAGGAGATGAGTTTATTTTTGATAATAGTACGGTGGTTAGCACCAAAAAGCAAATTTCTAAACCATATTATAGTGGTCATAAAGATAGTAATAATATTACAGCTAGTTATGAAACTACTACACTAATTACGCGATTGGTAGATCAGTTAGATAATGATAATATTGGATATACTAAAGCTCCTAGTGATTATCCACGTACTACGCCGAAGTTTAAATTATATTTTTATAAAGACTCTCAGACAAAAGGTTATTATACTGATGATTTTTATACTGTTTCAAACGCTTTGTTAGATATTTCAAACTAGCGTTAACAAAATATAATAACTAACTACTATTAGTCAGTCGAATTTGATGGCAAAGATTTAACTCAAGAAGAGCTTCATCAAATTAATCCGTTTTATGCGGAAATTATTTACCTGAAGATATCGATTTTGTTGGCAATGTTGTGATTAGCAACAACAAGATAAAATTATTGACCATTGATGGTGATGGTCGTTCATATTAAAACTTTTAAAAGTTGCCAATTCATTTTAATCTAGTGCCAGCGTCAATGTTAAAATAGCTGCTACTAGATTTTAAAAGCAGATGGATCATGAAATACCGCGATTTACGAGAATTTATAACTAATCTTGAAGCACTTGGTGAATTAAAACGCGTCCAACAACCGGTTTCGCCACATTTAGAAATGACTGCCTTTTGCGATAAGGTCTTGCGTGCCGGTGGTCCAGCAATTCTGTTTGAAAATCCAACAGGGTATCAAATGCCAGTGCTGGGTAACCTCTTTGGTACGACCAGACGCGTAGCACTGGGAATGGGCAAAGATAATATCAGCGAATTAAGAGCGGTTGGTGAATTTCTTGCTGAACTCAAAGAGCCACAACCGCCCAAAGGTCTACGTGATGCCTGGGATAAATTACCCTTATTAAAGCAGCTCTATAATATGTTGCCAAAAAGCATTAATAAAGCTCCGGTGCAACAAATTATAATTGAAAAAGATGAAGTTGATCTGGAAACTTTGCCGATTTGGTATTGCCATAGCGAAGATGTCGCACCTCTAATTACTTGGGGCTTAGTAGTTACCAAAGGACCATATAAAAAACGCCAAAATCTGGGTATTTATCGTCAGCAAGTTATCGGCAAAAACCGGGTAATTATGCGTTGGTTATCCCACCGTGGTGGAGCACTGGATTATCTTGAACATTGTCGCGAAAACCCAGATAAACCCTATCCGATTGCGGTAGTCCTAGGCTGTGATCCGGCGACTATTTTAGGAGCCGTTACACCTGTTCCGGATAGCTTGTCAGAGTATCAGTTTGCGGGTTTGTTGCGCGGTAGTCGTACCGAATTAACCAAATGTCTTTTATCTGATTTGCAAGTTCCTGCCTATGCCGAGATTGTGCTGGAAGGATTTATTTATCCGAATGATACTGCGGTGGAAGGTCCATATGGTGATCATACTGGTTATTATAATGAGCAGGATACTTTTCCAGTAATGACTATCGAAAAAATCACCATGCGCGAAAATCCGATTTACCATAGTACTTATACCGGCAAACCAATTGATGAACCGGCAATATTGGGTGAGGCGCTCAATGAAGTCTTTGTACCGCTGTTACAAAAGCAGTTTCCGGAAATTATTGATTTTTATTTGCCTCCCGAAGGGTGTAGCTATCGTTTAGCAGTTGTTTCAATCAAAAAGCGTTATGCTGGACATTCTAAACGGGTAATGCTAGGTATTTGGAGTTATTTGCGCCAGTTTATGTATACCAAATTTATCATTGTAGTTGATGATGATGTAAATATTCGTGACTGGAAAGATGTTATCTGGGCGTTAACAACCCGGGTTGATCCACTACGTGATACTACGATGATTGACCGTACACCAATTGATTATCTGGATTTTGCATCTCCAATTTCTGGCTTAGGCAGTAAAATGGGGATTGATGCCACCAATAAAATTCATGGTGAAACGAGTCGTGAATGGGGGCGTGTTATTAATCAGGATCCATTGGTAAAGGCGAAAATAGATGAGTTATATAGTAATATTTTTAAATAACTGTAATTAATTCATACTTTGGAGCGTAATATGTTAGATGATATTTTGTTATTTGTGCAGTTAGTTAATATTGGTAATTATAGTCAAACTGCAAATAAATTTCACATTAGCCAACCTACGCTCAGCCGTAAAATAGCCCAGTTGGAGCAAGAGCTTGGTGTGCAGTTAATCAAACGTAATACGCGTAATTTTGAGATAACTACAGCAGGAAATAAGCTGTACCACGGTTTTAGCGATCAGGTTGATCATTATAATAGAGTTATCAATAGCCTTAAACGTGAAGGCGAGTCAATTAATGGTAAATTAAATGTTTCTCTACCAACGGCATTATCTGTTTATGCGATTGCGCCATATGTTGGGGAATTCATGCAAAAAAATCCTGGAATTGAGCTGAATATTGCATATCAAAATCGTGAGATTGATTTAGTCCGCGAAAAATTTGATTTAGCAATAATTAGTGAGATCCCTAAACAACAAACTACTAAAATAAGGCTTCTTCACGCAGTTCCCTTATATATTTATTGTACGCCAGAATATATAGAACGTTATGGGTTACCTAAGTCAATCCATGACTGCATTGCTACTCATTTAGCTGCTGGTTCACTTAAAGAGAGTCGTACTCCTGAACGAGATTATTTTTTACATCATAAGAATGGTGAAGAACTGCATTTAGTTGGTAGTTCACGTCTTAATGTAAGTAATAGCATGCATGGTAAATATATGGCTTTAAGCGGTCATGTTATAGCTGGTGGTTGGGATGCGTTATATGCTGAAGAGCTTAAGTCAGGTCAGCTAATCAAAATTTACCCTGAATATAATTGGGGGATGCTTTCATTTTATCTAGTGCGCTTGGCTAATAGCGAAAGTGCGTTAGTAAATTTATTTATTGAATTTATCGAAGAGTGTTTTGCGCGTCTAAAAACGCCAGTTACAGAATAAAGGAAGAAAATGGCAAATATATTATCCTTGCAATCACACGTAGCTTATGGTTATGTAGGTAATCGTGCGGCTGTATTTCCATTGCAGCGTTTAGGTCATGAAGTTATTGCGATTAATACTGTTCAGTTTTCAAATCATACTGGTTATGGTTCGTGGACAGGTGATATTATGACGGTGGAACATATTGATAAAATTTTTGCGGGCTTAGAGCAACAAGGCATGCTTAATCATATTAATGGCGTGTTGACTGGATACTTAGGTGATAGTGCTTTAGGCGAGATACTCCTAAAATGGTTGCAGAAATTGCGAACAATAAACCCACAATTAATTTACTGCTGTGATCCAGTAATCGGCGATATTGGTCGTGGTATTTTTGTTAAAGCTGGAGTGCCGGAGTTTTTTCGTGAGCAAGCATTACCACATGCAACTATTTTAACGCCTAATCAATTTGAATTAACTAATTTAACTGGAATTGAAGTTACAACTCTTGCTGATGCCAGAGAAGCATGTGCAGTACTTCATGATAAAGGTGCTAAACAAATTTTGGTAACCAGTTTAACTAGAAATGATGCAGACCCAACGCAGATTGAAATGTTGTTATCTACCAAAGATGAGGCGTATTTGCTTGCAACACCAAGGCTTGAGATGCCAATTGCACCAAATGGATCAGGTGATATGACAGCCGCAATTTATCTAGCTAAGTATATTCAAAGTAATAATCTGCTACTGAGCCTTGAACATACGGCGGCTGCATTATTTGCGACGTTTAAGCAAACGTTGAAGTTAGCACGGCGGGAATTAGCAATTATTCAAAGCCAAAACGAAATAGTACAACCTAGCCAATGGTTTAAGGCAAAAAAAGTAGTTTAAAACTATTCTGGAATAACCAATTTAATAGTAATTAAATTTACAGCTTATCAGCTATAATATTGGCTGACAATTATTGAATTATCGAAGGAAGACTCGTGCAACAAGAGCAAATTTTAGCTCAGCTAAAAACATTGACTACTGAAAATATTAATCCTAATTCTTCTAATATTGATATCGTACCGACACTAGAAAAGTTGAAGATTATCAATCAGGAAGATCAAAAAGTAGCTTTGGCAATTGAAGAGGAATTACCGTCAATTGCTACGGCGGTCGATGCAATCACGGCAGCAATGAAAAATGGCGGGCGTTTGGTTTATATTGGTGCTGGTACTAGTGGGCGTCTGGGGGTTTTGGATGCAGTTGAGTGTCCACCAACTTATGGTGTTGATTATAATACCGTAGTTGGACTTATTGCTGGTGGTGAGAAAGCATTTATTCAAGCTCAGGAAGGCGTCGAAGATAGGGCAGAACTTGGTGTTGAAGATCTCAAGCAGATTAACTTAACATCGTATGATATCGTGTGTGGAATTGCTGCTTCAGGTCGCACTCCCTACGTAATTGGTGGTCTGGATTATGCTCGATCGCTAGGTTGTAAAACAATTGCAGTTGCCTGTAACAAAAATAGTGTGATCGGAGATCATGCGGATATAAGGATCGAAGTTTCAGCTGGTGCAGAAGTTATTTCTGGTTCAACCCGCATGAAAGCTGGGACTACTCAAAAACTAATCCTAAATATGTTAAGCACGACGACTATGATTAATCTGGGAAAAGTTTATAAAAACTTAATGGTCGATGTAAAAACTTCTAATGCTAAACTAGAAGCGCGGGCGAAAAAAATTATCATGGAAGCAACTGAGGTTGATTATGCTACGGCAGAGAAATTCTTAAAGCTTGCCAATAATCATGTCAAAACGGCGATTGTAATGATTATTAATAATTTATCTTTCGAACAAGCACGTGAGAAATTGTCTGCTAGCTCAGGGGTGATTCGCGATATTCAATAAGTTTCTGGATGAATAATATCATGAACATCAGCACCATATTGCCAGACTCTGTCGACATATTCTTCGCCCCAGTCACTAATTAACATTTCCATTTGATAACTAATTACTTCATCTGCAACTTTTCGCGCCAAAAATGGATTTTCCGGGTGGTGGTGGATGAATTCACAGCCAAACAAAGTCTGACTCATCTGCATATAATCTTTAGTATGTAAGATGTAAGCGTGCCAAACATCATCAAGATAATGCAGATTATCCATTGCAAAAAATTTATCATTTTCAAGTTCGCTGCGATTTGCGGTGTATAACCAGCGCATAAAGTCATTAAACCATTGTGTGCTCAACTGTAGCGACCAGCGCTTTTCTACCATTAAACGGTAAATAGTCGGTAAGTGCTGCCAGTTCTCAAGTTGCTGCTTAGTCGGTAAATGCATTTATTTTTTGCAACAACTATGACATGATTCTTTGCCACATACTATGGCTAATTGTTTTAGTCTAAGGATTTTTTGGGCTGTTGTCATAAAGTATACCTCTTTTGAATAATTAAAATTATTGTAATAGTGCGTAAATAATCCATGATTTTAGCATTTTTATACTCGTGTTTAGCTGACGATTTTACGATTAATTTGATATGCAGCTAAACAAATTCCAATAAAAAACCCTGAAGATAGTACAAAACTTAATAGTGGGTAGGTTGGCAGCATAGTAACCATATAAGTTGCCAGACTGTTTACTGAAAATCCAATGCACATATTCAACCCTAAAGCCTGCGCGCTTTGGGTGTGAAAGTGACTCATTATTTTGATTTGGATTGGCGGGGTGATTAGGGCATTAGCTACGCGCATTAATAAGATAGCAATTGTAGCAAGCACAGCAATAATAGTCAAATTATCAACAAATAAGCTAATAATCAGTATAACAACTCCGCTGGCGGTAGAATAGACTCCAATGCCAATAATATTTACTAATGGCTCTTTTTTGCGGTTTAGCAACTGCATAAGTTGATTGCCAACTAGATAGGCTGCGGATAAGCCAAGAAAAATATAGGAGTATTTAATTGGTGAAATATGTAAATAATCAATATATAAGTAGCTAGAAATACCAATAAATGCAAAATAAGCAGCAACTCCACATGCATAAATAAGAGTTAGGGTTATAAAGACTTTATTTTTAAATAAACTTAAATAACCTTTTAAATAACGTCGCAATGGTGGGATTTTGTTAGTGCGGTTGAGATTGGTTTCAGGTAGTATTTTTAAGGTAATTATAACCAGCAGTAAGCCAGCTATAGCGCTAAATAAAAAGCAATAATTCCAGCTTAAGTATGTTGCGATGTATGCACCTAAAACAGGAGCAATTGCCGGAGAAATAATTAACCCAATTAATAAAACCCCATTAGCATGGACTTGCTCACGCTCATCCATAGAGTCTTTAAGAATCAAGCGCGGTACAATAAGAATTACTGAACAGCCGAAAGACTGAATTATACGCAAGATTATAATTCCCCAAATATAAGGGGTAAATGTGATGAGTCCAGCAGCAACGGAGAAACATCCCACACCATAGAGTAGAACTTTACGCCTACCAAAGCGGTTACTTAATTCACCGGTAAATAATACACCAAATGCAATACCTATGCTATAGCTTGAGAGCGTAAGGTTAACCATTTGGGGTGTTGAATGAAAATCAGCTACCATTTGTGGTAATGAAGCAATATAAATATCTGTAGCTGAAACCCCCAGAAAGAACATTGCGGTTAGCAGAAATAAAATTTGCCGCTTGGTAGCTTTATCTAATTTTTGCACGAATTTCTCATTTAATAACTAATATATAGGTTGTTATTTTTTCAATTGATTTTTTCTAGTGAATTATCTTTGCTTTCAGGAATAAATAACAAAAAAGCAAAGAAAGGCCAAAATCAAGAATAATTTTGCATAGCTGTTATGTATATAAATAATACTTCAGAATTCCTTCCAAGATTAAATGGCTCATTTTTATCCTATTATGAGCTATACGGGACGAAGTATATTACTTTTTCCAGTTGTCTTTTAGCCCCACGGTTTTATTAAAGACCAGTTTACCTTTTGCGGCATCACAATCATAACGATCTGCAACAAAATAACCCACCCGTTCAAACTGAAAATGATCTTCAGGTTTAACGCTCAATATTGATGGCTCAATATATGCTGTACTAATGTCTAAAGAATGTGGATTAATAAACTCTTTAAAATCATGTCCTTCGACATTATCTGGATTTTCTACGCTAAATAAGCGATCATACAGGCGAACTTCAGCGGCAATTGATTTAGTTGCGCTAACCCAATGAATCACGCCTTTTACCTTGCGCCCTTCAGGATTTTTACCTAAAGTTAGTGGGTCGATGCTGCAGCGTAATTCGCTAATTGAACCATCTGCATTTTTAATTACTTCTTCACATTTAATTACATAACTATGGCGTAAACGTACTTCACCCCCAAGAGTCAGGCGTTGAAAACCTTTTTCTGGTGTTTCTTGGAAGTCATCCTGATCAATATAGATTTCTTGGGTTAATTCGCATAAGCGACTACCAAACTCTGGGTGTTGCGGATGGAAATCCGCACTTCGCGAACCAGTTTCACCAGCAACAAAATTAGTTAAAATGATTTTAAGTGGTTTTAAGACTGCCATTACCCGCGGCACACTATTTTCCAGTTCTTCACGAATTGCAGTTTCTAAAAAAGGAATATCAACAACATTTGGTGATTTGGAGATGCCACAACGTTTGGCAAATAGACGTACTCCTTGTGGAGTATAGCCACGGCGACGCATTCCGGCAATGGTTGGCATTCGTGGATCATCCCAAGCGGATACTAAACCTTCACTGACTAATTGAGTTAATTTACGCTTGCTAGTAATGGTGTAGTTGAGTACCAAACGTGAGAACTCTATCTGCCGTGGACGAGCAGGTAATAATCCAGCGGTGAATAATTTGTCAACTACCCAATCATAAAGCGGGCGATGATCTTCAAACTCCAGTGAACAACATGAGTGAGTAATTGATTCCAGCGCATCTGAAATACAATGGGTATAATCATACATCGGGTAAATGCACCACTTATCACCGGTTCGAATATGATGGGAGCGCTTAATCCGATAAATTGCCGGATCACGCAAATTCATATTCGGTGAGCTCATATTGATTTTCAGGCGTAATACTTTTGCGCTATCGGCAAATTCACCATCTTTCATGCGCGTAAATAAATCATGATTTTCAGCAGCACTTCGGGTGCGATATGGACTGTCTTTACCTGAGGTGGTTAGTGTTCCACGATATTCACGCATTTGCTCGGGAGTTAAATCATCAACATAAGCTAAATCATTGTCAATAAACCATAGTGCGAACTCGTAAAGTTTATCAAAGTAATCCGAAGCATATTTCACTTCACCATTCCATGTAAATCCCAACCAACGAATATTATCCTGAATTGCCTGTACAAATTCATCATTTTCTTTTTCTGGATTGGTATCATCAAAGCGTAAGTTGCACAATCCATTGTAATCTTCAGCAAGTCCAAAATTATGGCATAATGCTTTAGCATGTCCAACATGTAGATAGCCATTTGGTTCTGGCGGAAAGCGGGTAATAATCTGGCTGTGTTTGCCAGTTTTCAAATCATCTTCAACAATTGCGCGAATAAAATTTCCAGCAGCTGGTGTGTCATTGTTCATAATTTTTTCAGTCATATGTTATTTAGTCCTTAATAAATTCTTGTATTTTTATAATTAACTCTCATTATCCGGTATCTCGTTGCTCTCAGCTTTATCAATCACATCATCAACAATTTCAGTAACTAGTGATTCGTGCATATCGCTAATAGTAGTTTTGAGTTTTTTGACAATAAATTTTAGTTTTGCACTTTCTAAATCTTGTAAATCATCGCTTTTGATTTTAGCAACTTGATCTTTCAATTGGCTAACCTGATCAGTAATGTGTCCAATCTGGTTATTAAATTGCTGGACATCCATGCCATTTTGATACTTAAGCAGACGTAGCTGTTGTATGATTAATTTACGTTGAGTTTTAAAATTTTGGCTGCTGCTACTATTAAGTAATGCAGTCAATTGAACCTTCACCACATCATTATAAGTAATCTGCTTAACCTGTTCCAGCGTTGCGGTTTTGTTTGTATCAATATTATCTTTAGTTAAAGATTTGATACTTTGAATTATAGCTGTATTGGTGATTTTCTCCGTTTTAATCATTGTTGCGGACTCTTGTAGGCTATCCAACTGGCTATCAATTGAAAGTAATTGTTGATATATGCGGTTAGCGATACGGCGATCTTGTTCGTGAGCATAGAAGAAATATGCTGCAATTGCTCCAATTACTATGATTATTGACCATAATACATAATTTTGGGATTTGTTTTGTTTATTTGACATGTTTTTTAGCAAACTCAATAAAAAATTGTTCAACAAAAATATAGCTACCCCACGCAGTTAGAGTACTGATGGATAAAGTAAGTATCTTAACCATCAATAATGATCCATGCGGTAAATACAGATAACTCAAAGCGTACAACACTGGTAAATGGAATAGATACAATGAATATGAAATCTTGCCGTAAAAGCGAAATAATTTCATATCGAATAGCTGTTTTACTGGTCTAAAATGCAGACAATTAGCTATAATCAGAATACTACCAGCTGCGATAACTATCTCATGAAGCATTCTACTCGCTATTTTACCAAAAAGTAGGTAGTTGCTGAAATATAAAGCACAGCCAATTGCTAACCAAAGCCACGAAGCACTAAATTTAAAGCGTTGGTTATAGTGATATAAATACATCCCTGCAATAAAATACCAGCCATAATAGATAATACTTTGCCATTGATTATCCAAGAAATTACCAAAGCGCCAGAAATAATAACTAATTATTGCTAACAGACAGAGCGTTATGAGTTTTATTGCCAAGCCGCGGCGAATACAGCAAATAATCAGAAATGGAAAGGCTAACGATAACCACATTTCATAAAATAAGCTCCAGGTTGCTACATCAAGACTATTTCCCTGATGACTAACCAAGCTCAAAGAACCAATCCACATTGGAATATCAAAATTACTGCGTGACCAGATGTAAAACCATGATGTTAGCCCATATTGTGCTAAAGTTGCTGAATGGTAACGCTGGATATAGATTAATAACACGGCAGAGAAAGCTAGTGCGAGATAATATGCTGGGTAAATTCGCAAGATACGCCGTAATACAAATTGCGGAAATTGACTAAGTTTAAAATTTCTGAGCTGATGGCTTAATACAAACCCACTTAATACGAAAAATAAAATTACCGCTTCATGCCCAGCACAAAAAAATAGCCACGGTTTCAGTCGAGCATCTGATGGATTACTCATTTCCCAAAAATGCTGAAATACTACCATTAAAGCTGCAATTCCGCGCAATGAATCAAGTGCCTGATATTTATGTACTGATGGAGTAGTCCTATTGCTCATTAATCAGGTTTCAACATCCACGAATGCTAGTTTGCTAATATCTTGCATGCGCATTGGGTATAAAATTCCATCCAGATGATCACACTCATGCTGCATAACCCGAGCAAAAAATCCATTATCTTCGCCTTGGTGCAAATTACCAAATTGATCATAGTATTTATAGCTAATTGCTTGTGGGCGACTTACTTCACCACGTAAACCTGGTACGGATAAGCATCCCTCATTAAAAATGGCTTGTTCGCCGTCTAATAATATAATTTCAGGATTGATGATTACTTTTAACGGACAGTCACCAACATCACTATAACGAGTTATTTCAGCTTGATAGTACTCAATCACTACCAGACGTTTATTAATACCAATTTGTGGTGCTGCAATTCCCACACCTCCTAGGTGTTTTTGGGTATCCTGCAAATCTTCAATTAATTGTAGTAATGCAGGGCTATTAAATTCTTCTGCTGTAATTTCAGACGAGCGCATGAGTAAACATGGGTCGCCCATTTTACGAATTGGATATATCATAGCTAATTCCTTCGTATTTTATTTAGATTATTATAGGTAAATAGTGTACACAATTCTGCTTCTAGAGGCACTGCTTTTTTAATTTGTAAGAACCTGTTTGGAATTAATTGCCAAAAAGTATTAAACTAATGCATGTTGAAATTTTTGATAGAGTTAAGCATGC
>JAIEPY010000096.1 GCA_019748155.1 Burkholderiales bacterium
ATCTTTCTGATCTTTCTGATCTTTCTGATCTTTCTGATCTTTCTGATCTTTCTGATCTTTCTGATCTTTCTGATCTTGTTTATTTTGTTGTTCTTGCTGTTGCTTTAATTTTTTGACCAATTCACGATTATGCTCGGCATCCGGAAAATTTTTTTGTATCTCCAGTGCTTTGGTATAAGCATCAATGGCTTCTTGATATTTCTGTGTTTGAGCTAAGGTATTACCCTGATTGTACCAACCATTGGCAGTTTTATCCTGCTTAAACATCTCTAAAGCCTGATCATATTTTTTATCACGATAATAGGCAACAGCTTTCCAATGATTATCGCTAAATTTAGCTGCTGCCTCGCTATTTTTTTGCTGCTCCAATAATCTTGCCGCTTGTTGATTCTGATTAAACCATAAATCTTGGAAACTAAAGGCAAAAGCAGTATTAGATAGCATCAAGCCAAGCACGACACAAGTTCCGCGCAGCACCGTACGACATGGTATAAATTTTGACTTTAACATAATTTCTCCAACCATCCTCTACGCGCTAATAATGCAAACAAAATCAATGCTCCCCAAATCAAATAATCACCACAATCTTGCCATAAACTTTCGGTTTGCGACTCGGCTGAGGCTTTAGCATCAAGCTCATTTAAGGTAGCCACTTTTAGTAAACTATCTACATCGCTATTATCGCCTTTGAATGCCACATATTCACCACTGCCAGTTTTTGCCAGATTTTCTAAACCGCTAACATCAAGATGCGCCAAACTCACATTACCATTAGCATCCGTGGCAAAATTACCATCATTCCCCCTCGCAGGCGTTCCCTCCCTAGTTCCAATGGCTAAAACAGAAGTCACAAATCCTTGCTTAACTAGATTACTCGCCTCAGTCAATGCACTGGCAGACGGTGAACTATCGGTAATCAGAATAATCTCGCCACGGGTTGCTCCAGACTGTTTAAAAAGTTCGCCTGCTTTAGCTAGTCCTGCAGCAATATCTGAGCCCTGCACCGGAACAATATTTGAATCAAGCACCGGTACCATTGAAGCAATAGTATTGCTATCCGCGGTCAATGGTGAGACCACAAATGCGCTACTTGAAAAAACCACCATTCCGGTTTGCCCTTCTTTTATCGCATGGAGTAAATCAAGAACTTTATATTTAGCTCTTTGCATCCGTGAAGGCGTAATATCCGTCGCATTCATTGATTGCGAAACATCTAGTACAATGACCCGGGCAATATTTTTCTGATAAACTGGTGCAGCATAACGCGACCAACTAGGTCCGCTTAGCGCAAACACGCTAAAAAACCAAGCAAGCCCAAGTAGTGCGATCAACCATATTGAACGAGCTGAAGGAGAACTTACTAAAATATGCTCAAGCAAATGCGGATCACAATGTTCTTTCCAGCTATTATTAGTAACTTGAGATTTTTTGTGCCACAAAACGGCAATCAAGAGTGCTGGAATTAATGCCAGCCACCACCATGGACGTATAAAATGAAATGTTCCTAACATTTTATCTTCTCCATATTCTAATAATCATTAACAAAAAGCTTAATCCCAGCGCCACCCCAAGAGTCCACGGATAAAGCGGTGTTACTGGACGAATGGTAATTGCATCCGATTTAACTGGTTCAAGCTGATTAATTCGCGCATAAATATCAGATAGCGCCGCACCGTCTTCAGCACGAAAAAATTCACCACCTGTAATTTGGGCAATCTGTTTAAGACTATCAATATCTAAATCACTGGAAGGATTAACAATCTGGGTACCAAAAATCCCCGGCACTGCCATTTGGCTGGCACCAAGTCCAATCGTATAAATTTTAATATGTTCTTGCGCCGCAAGTTTAGCTGCAGCCAGAGGTTGCATTACGCCAGCATTATTCCCACCATCGGTAAGTAATACCAATGCTTTACTATCACCGGAATAATTCAAAAATTGTTTAACTGATAAACCAATCGCATCACCGATTGCCGTTTGTGGTCCGGCTATTCCCAAAGTTGCATCATTTAACATCTGCCCAACGGTCTTACGATCAAATGTCAATGGCGTTTGCAGATATGGTCGCGAACCAAACAAAATCAGACCTAAGCGATCACCGCTGCGACCGCTGATAAACTGATTAGCGACTCGTTTGACAACATCAATCCGGGTTTCAGTTTGACCACTACTGGTTTGCATATCTGGAGTTTGCATACTACCAGATAAATCAATTGCCATCAATAAATCGCGTCCACTTTGCGGAAGCGTCAGTGGTTTCCCCAGCCACTGTATCCCAGTACCAGAAATCACCATTAAAATCCAAATCAGTAAAGCAAGATATTTTAACGAGGAAAGTGCTTTAGGTTTCCCAGAGCTATCGCCATGAGCAAAAGTTTGTTGCAGCTGGGTAAAAAAGGGAACTTTTAACGCCGAAGACTGCTCATTTTTAACCGAGGGAAACAAATAACGCACAATAAATGGCAAAAATATTGCCAAAAAAACCCATGGATAAGCAACTTGAATCATAGCATCACCGTCCTTAACCAATTTTTAACTACACCCAAAAGTTCTTGTGGATTTTCCAAAGACTGCCGTTTATAAACATCGAGTAAAACTCGTCCAGTCCCAGTGGTAAATTCAGTTGTTTTACCACTACGATCCAAAAACTGCAACCATTTTTCACCAAATAAATTTTGGGGATGCAATTCGCTAAATTTCTCGCGGGCAACACGTTTCAGTAAAATCGAAATCTCTGGGAGAACCTCTTCTCTTGCCTCAGGCTCCGAAGCTTGTGCTTTAGCTTCAATCTGTGCTAGCAAAGCCAAAACCTGTTTTAATTTATATTGTTTACTTGCACGGCGTAACTGCCATAAAATAAGCAAAACTACCATCACAAGCATAATTGCCAGCACAATATACCATCCCGGTGCAAGAGGAAACACGGAGACAGGTGCTGGCAAATGAATATCTTTTAAATCTGCTAAACTATTATTTTCCACTTCTATTTACTCCAGCTTTTAATACTGCTGCCAAATCATCATTAGTTGCCAGTGTCATAAATTGCATCCGATTTTGCCGTGATAAATTACGCAAGTGATCTACTCGTTTGGCAAAAGGTTCTGCATAACGTTCTTTAGTTTGCAAAGTATCACCAATTTCCAAACGTGCACTACCATTATCCGTAAAGCTAAATATCCCCCGATCAGGCAAACTAGCCTCAAGCGGATCATAAACCAGCAAGTTAATTAACTCACATTTATGAGCAATCAGCCGTAGATACTCTTCAGCTTCGCTGGTTAAACTACAAAAATCACTTAAGACAATCACGGTACTACCGGACTGGATCTGGCGCAAAATAAATTGCAGAGAATTTGCCAAACCACCTTGCTGACGATTTTTCCGCGGGTACGTCAACAGATTGAAGACATCCAATAAAGACTGGCGACTGCGCCGTGGCTTAATATACTCAGCCCCTAGCTCATCAAAAACGACTCCACCAACTTGTTGATGCTGTGCCAATGCCGCCCAACCCAAAAGAGCTGCAATTCGTGCTGCAATAACGCTTTTAAAAGCAACTTTAGTAGCAAAACGCATTGAGGATGACTGATCTATCAATAGGTAAACCGAGCGTTCCCGTTCTTCATGATAAACCTTAGTATACGCTTTACCAGATCTGGCAGTTAGTGGCCAATGAATCAAGCGAATATCATCACCTGCCTGATAACGCCGGACTTCGTCGAAATCCATCCCACGTCCGCGCGCATGTGAAGCATTGATACCATTGGTTGCCGAATTGACTTTATTGGGGTTAAAGAGCTGTAATTCAGCTGCGCAATAACGCATCGCCAAAAGCTCATTAATTTCCGTATTAATGCCTTTAGTCATAATTTCTCATTCACTATACTTATCTATTGATTAAAGATGATGTGCCTATGGAATAGGAACTACATTGAGAATTTTGTCAATGATTTGATCACTATTGATACCTTCAACCTCAGCTTCAAAGGTAAGTAAAATCCGATGGCGGAGCACTTCATGAATCATCACATGGATATCGTGCGGCGTAACATAATCACGACCTTCCAACCACGCATGAGCACGGGCTGTTCGCTCTAACGCAATCGTTCCGCGTGGACTAGCACCAAAACTGATCCATTTAGCTAGTTCTGCCTGGTATTTTTGTGGATAACGGGTTGCCATAATCAATTGAATAATGTATTCTTCCAAAGCATGGCTTAAATGAATATTAGCTAATTGCTGCTGAGCCGCAAAAATTGCTTCTTGCGTAATGCGTGGACGATTAACATCTGCAACTTGATTGTTTACACGATTAAGCGCCAAAATTTGTGCCTCTGCAGCTGCATCAGGATAAGCAATTTTAACATGCAGCATGAAACGATCTAGTTGCGCTTCAGGTAAGGGATAAGTACCCTCTTGCTCAATCGGATTTTGCGTTGCCATAACCAAAAATAACTGTGGCAATGGATAGGTTTGTTTACCCACTGTGATCTGTTTCTCACCCATCGCTTCAAGTAGCGCTGACTGCACTTTAGCTGGTGCACGATTAATTTCATCGGCTAACAAAAAATTATGAAATAACGGACCAGATTGGAATTGGAAGGTATGTTGCTCAGGAATATAAACATCAGTACCAGTCAAATCTGCCGGCAACAAGTCAGGCGTAAATTGAACGCGGTGATAAGAGCAATCAATACAAGAAGATAAAGTTTTAATCGCGGTAGTTTTGGCAAGCCCCGGTGCACCCTCAACTAAGAGATGTCCCGATGATAATAATGCGATAAGTAGGCGCTTGGTTAGTTCGGATTGCCCAACCACCCGGCTATTTAGATAATTAAGTAATTGTTGAAACTGTTCGTGTTCGGTCATAAATCCTCCAGCATTTTAAAAAACCAGTAAAGGTTACTCCTTGTATTAAGCTAATTTTCGTCTGAAAGTCAAAATATATGCATCTCACCCAGACGCTCTTATCTTAAACGTTGGTTATTGTAACATATCATTTTTTAAAAATCAAGGCTCTAATTTACACCGCAAGCGACATAAAAGATAATATACTGATATTAAACAATAAATAATATTATAAACTGTATAAATTAGCATTTAATACAATTCAAATATCTTCAAAATGCTTAGCTTGCGTGCTCTAGCATTTAGCTTAAAGAACAAAAAAACATAACTAAAACTCTAAAATATTTGACTTTTTGCAAATTATTAACAATTAAAATATAAATTATCAGCTGAATAATTTTGCGTAAGTTGTGCGGAACTGCTTTCAAGACCTAATCCGCTAAAATCAATGGTTAAAATATATACAGGCATTTCCTTTTAATTAATTATGTCGTACTTTATTTATTCTCAAATTTAATCCGCAATGTTAGTCTTAAAGGCATCAATAACACCTTGGGGTATTTCTGTTGCCCTAGCTGTTTTAAGATCTACATATACCCATAGAGTCTCTGCTGTGACAACTATTGTATTATCATGCTCCCTAATTATTCGATATGCTCTAGTTGATTTCTTAGCATGCATATTCTTTATCCATGTTTCTACAATTAACTTTTCACCAAGATATGCTGGTGCTAGGTAATCAACTTCATGTCTGCGCACCACAAAGCATGCTCCGCTAGCGAGATATTTTTCTAAAGTTAGCCCACATGCACTTGAATGTGCTCCTGCGGACTCCATTAGCCATCTGATGTAAATTTCATTATTAACGTGCTTTAATGCGTCAATATGGTCATTATTAACCGTAATAGAATAGTTGAATATATGTGTCATGTATTAGTTCCAAAATTTTAATAGCTGCAATCTGCAAAATGCGTTATATTGATATAATACTAAAAGTATAAAAGATCAATTATATTATACTTCTAATTTTATTGCAGATGAATGAAAGTTTAAAGTTTAATAATTTATCGCTAATTTTATTTATGATATAATCTTTTAAATACTTTTACTCTCAAAAGGTACGGATGACTATTCATAAAAATTATATATTTACCACTCATGGAGCTAGATTACAAAAAATCTCTGGTCAAAATACGGCAGCAAGTTCAAATTACCTATTTATTCCCTGCCCCGGTCTTAGTTCAGAATCATTGATAGATTTAGTACTTATTTTGGATGGGAAAATAGATGCTTGCTTATGGCTAATGGATCATCCTAATGATGGGGATAATCTGAATCCCAATTATGATTTCGCCAACTGGAGTCAATCAATAATTGAAGCCATAACAATATTAGATAAACCTATTGTAGTTGCTCACTCTACATCAGGGATGATGCTACAAAGTATTCCAGAATTAGAGCATATTGCATCAGGAATGGTATTGATTGCCAGTGCACCAGACATGAGCTGGAAAGATACATTTATTAGCTATATGCAACAAAATTTAACCGCTGAATTAAAATTAGCCGCACAAGCACACTCAATACATCCCAAGAACGAGAGCTTACGTGAATTATTATTGGCGGCAATTCAATTTTCATTTGAACCTTCTAGCTTTAATGCGGCACGTAAAATGATTGGAAAATTACTCGTTAACCATAAAGTTGCTGAATACTCAGATCTAAACTTTGATCCGATATACAAAGCCAAATTTGTTCCAAATTCTTTGGCAACATTAATTATTAATGGCGAACTGGACAAAATTATACCATCGCGGGTATATATAGATAAGCAGAAA
The DNA here is from genome assembly GCA_019748155.1 of Burkholderiales bacterium. Lineage (GTDB taxonomy): Bacteria > Pseudomonadota > Gammaproteobacteria > Burkholderiales > UBA11063 > Aquella. The sequence continues at coordinate 6,687 of JAIEPY010000096.1, forward strand.
TACATCAGAGATAATATATTGATTAAACAGATAAGTGGCGCTTCTCATTACCCATGGTTTGAGAAGCCCGATGCTGTTCTAAATGCTTTTATTGAATTCAAAAGCAAATTTTACGCGTAAAATGTTATTTTACTCGGTCTCGCTATCTTTGAGCAGTTTATAATACCTTGCTTGCCAATTTCAGTGTTTCTCACCACTATTGAGCTATCCTTAAAACCCTTTATTCTGAGCTCATTAAGATGCGTTTATCATGTTACAATACTAGAAACTAGCATCATTTGCATGCCATATGTGGTAGAATTTGTGGTTTAGACTATATTTAATTTACCGAAGCAAGAAACCACAAGTAAACAAAATGAAAAATATCAATGTAAATCAAACAATTCGCGCACTAAGCATCACTCTTAGGTTCGCGACCATAGTTGCTACGGCATCACTACTGGCTAGAATTTGTTGGTGGGCCATGAATCCACTGGGGTATGACACTGTCGACTCAATTGCAAACTCCTATGTAAAACCAGATATAGTTGCTCAAGACATTACTAACCGGGCTCCATTTGGAGTTGTTACTGTAGAAAAAGCACCAGTACCAACTATTGCTGACAAGCTAAAGGTAGTTGGAGTTTATGCCGCAGGTCCCAAAAATAGTATTGCCTTTATACAAATTGACGGTAAAAACTCAATTGCCGCAATCGGAGAAAGTGTTATGGATGCAACTGTTAAGGCAATTAATTCAGACGGCATAGTGCTAGTCGAAAAAGGTCAGAGCGTAACGATTAACATATCTTCTGCCTCAGGAAATAATGCCAACACTCCAGGTACATCGACAAATGGAGGAGATCATTCAACCTCAACCGCTAATAGCTATATACCACAAACAAATAGTGCAAATAATAATCAATCCAGTCCTAGTGCTCAGAATACCAGCCCGAGTGCCTCTACCCCACCAGCAGCAGGACAAGATGATGACTCAATAGCCGATAAACGCCGAAAAATGATTGAAGCATTCCAAAAACAAAACTCAACCAACGGTGACTAAACAAAACGATAACTATATTTTAATGCTTATGCAAGGACTTTTATGAACTTAAAGCTTAAACAACTATGTCTAACACTTTGCGGATTATCTATGATTAATCTGAGTTTTGCTGTTAATACATCATTAGGACAATCATCAGGAACATCCTCTAGCACAAATACGATATCCAATAGCCAAACTGCGGATGACAAAGTAGTGCTAAATTTTGAAAATGCAGATATTCAGACGGTAATTAAAGCGATCAGTAAATTATCCGGGAAAAATTTTGTAGTTGACCCACGAGTTAAGGGTACCGTAAATATAGTTTCAGAAAAGCCAGTAACTAAAGCAGAAAGCTATAAAGTACTGGAGTCAGCATTAAGAATGCAAGGATTTGCCACAGTTGAAGCAGACGGTGTAATTAAAGTATTACCAGAGACCGATGCCCGTACTTATGGGATGAAAACTGATAGTCAGGTTAGCAGTAATCATAGTCCTGGCGATCAATTGATTACCAAAATATTTACCATTGATAATGGATCAGCAACACAACTGGCTAACGCATTACGTCCAATGATTTCTCCTAATAATGCGATTTCGGTATATCCCAATAGTAACTCACTTGTTGTAACAGATTATGCCTCGAACATGACGCGAATTACTAAGATTATTACTGACCTTAAAGTTACTCAAGCTACCCGAGTTCAGCCAGCTACGGTTAAGTTAAAATATGCAACGGCGGCTGATGTGGCACAAACCCTGCAAAATTATCTTGGGGGCGGCAGCAGCTCAAGTGGCGGTGGCGCTTCTAGTGGTGGAGGTGGTAATAATGATAATGGAGCGGCTGCCACAATAACAATTGACCCTGGTTCAAACTCAATAATTATCACTTCAACAGTCGCATCAAGAATTGAAGACTTGAAAAAGCTAGCAATCTCATTAGATAATCAGTCCGCTAATTCAAATAACAACCTACACGTTGTCTATCTTAAAAATGCTGACGCAGCTCACGTAGCAGAAGTATTACGAATAATTGCCTCTGGGCAAGACAACCCTGACCTAACTGCTTCAGCCGCGAATCGGGCTCTATCGGATACCAGCTCAGTTTTCCAAGGTAGCGGTGGTGGGGGAAGTGGTGGATCAACGCCTTTTGGTGGTGGTAGTGCCAATACAAGCAGTAAATCAAGTTCAAACAGAAGCGGCGGCGGTGGCGGTGGTTCTTCAACTAATAATGATAAAAATGCACCTAAAGTGCTAATCCAAGCGGAACCAACCACCAATTCCTTAATTATTCAAGCACCGGAGCAAGTTTATCGTAATTTGCGCATGGTTGTAACTTTACTTGACGTTCGCCGCGTTCAGATCATGATTGAAGCACTGGTGGCCTCTGTGAATACTAGTGAACAAGGCACCTTTGGAATTCAGTGGATTGGTGGTGCGGGGAATAATAATCTAGGTGTCGGAGTCGTATCTAACTATGCCGGAAACGGCAGTAGCGCGAGTAGCTTGATCACCTCAGGGATGGCAATTGCGCAAGGGGCAAGTGGTAGTGGCGGCGGTGCAGGTGGTGTATCAATTCCAGGTGAGGTTTATGTAGGTCTGGTTACCGGAACCACCACGATTGGTGGGCAAACTGTACCCACTATTTCTACTCTTGCAGATATGTTGGCCTCCAATAGCGCGAACAATATCTTGGGACGTCCGACGTTACTTACTATGGATAATGAAGAAGCAGAAATTTTCGTTGGGCAAAACATTGGTATCCCAACTGGTTCATTCCAAAATAGCGCCGCTGCGCCAGGTAGTATCTCCAGTACAGTACAGCGTCAGGATGTCGGAACTATTTTAAGAATTAAGCCCCTAATTACACAAAATGGTACGATTCAACTAACAGTCTATGAAGAAGATTCCCAAACCGATACAACAGGAATGACCGCTGCTTTATTAACCACCAATGGACCAAATATTAATAAACGTAGTATAAAAACCCAAATTGTCGTCGATGACGGACAAATTATTGCGCTTGGTGGAATGACGCAAGATATAGTTCAACTACAAAACTCAGGTGTTCCGGTATTAAGCTCTATACCTTACTTAGGATGGCTATTTAGCTGGCAAAACCGGGTTCATAACAAGAATAACTTGGTGCTGTTTTTACGTCCGGTAGTGATTCGTAATCAAGAGGGTTACAAAGCACTTACTAATCAACGCTATAGTTATATGATGGATCAACAAAATACGATTCAAGCCAAAGGAAATATCTTGTTCCCACAAATTGATGCCGTTAATTTGGAAAATCAGGTTCCTTATGATAATCAGGTTCCAAGTCAAAATACTGCAACGCCGAGTGAACCAATTGTGGATTTAACCTCCACGGCAGTAAAATCAGGTAAAACACCACTAATAAGTAATGCACCTATTGGTAAAGTACTTAATCAGCCGAAAAATTCTGCTTCAGTAATTCAGCCCGCTAGTGGAAATAATGCTTCATCGAATGCTCGAGTAATCCAAAACTCACCAAATAGCATCTCGATTTATAACAATAATTAGTATAGAGTATCATGGAACAACTAAAGTTTTCTCCCAATAAATATTCGCGTAGGATTCCCTATACCTACGCGCGAAGTAACAAAGTCTGTATTTATGCGGCAGATGCTGAATTTGTGCACATTGCAACTTCGGTTAACCTCAATCCATTAGTAATTACTGAGATCAAACGCAAGGTAAATCAGCCGCTTAAGATCGAACGGATTGAGGAAAAACTCTTTGATGCGATTATTGCCGAAGCCTATTCGAGTGCAAATGCGGCGGCCGTAGTCGATGATATTCAGGATGATATTGATATTTCAGATTTGATGCAAAATCTGCAAAAAACTGAGGATTTATTGGAGTCAGAGAACGATGCACCAGTAATTAAAATTATCAATGCCTTTTTGACTCAAGCAGTAAAAGAGGATGCATCGGATGTCCATCTTGATGCTTATGAACATACTTCATTAGTACGCTTTCGCCGTGATGGTGTACTACACAAGATTATTGATGTAAATCGTGGACTACATGCTGCATTAGTTTCGCGGATTAAAATTATGGCGCAACTGGATATTGCTGAAAAACGTTTACCACAAGATGGACGGATTGCCCTGCGGCTTGCTGGTCGTGAGGTTGATTTACGGGTTTCAACCATTCCAACTGGTCACGGTGAACGAATTGTAATGCGTTTACTGGATAAAAATAAAGAGCGTTTGCAACTTGAAACACTCGGTATGGCACCAGATACTTTAGCTAAAATTGATAAACTAATTTCTCGTCCACATGGAATTTTTTTGGTTACAGGTCCAACAGGTTCTGGTAAATCAACAACCTTATACGCTGCGTTAGCTCGGATTGATTCCAATGCACTCAATATCATGACGGTAGAAGATCCGGTTGAGTATGATATTACCGGGATTAGTCAAACTCAGGTAAACGCTAAAATTGACATGACTTTTGCCCGAGCTCTTCGTTCAATCTTACGTCAGGATCCTGATGTAGTGATGATTGGGGAGATTCGTGATTTGGAAACCGCCGAAATCGCAGTTCAATCAAGTTTGACCGGGCATTTGGTATTAGCAACGCTCCATACCAATTCAGCATCATCGACTGTAACGCGAATGATAGACATGGGTGTTGAATCATTCCTGCTTTCTTCAACTCTGATTGGAATTTTGGCGCAACGTTTGATTCGCCTATTATGCCCAAGATGTAAAGAAGAGAATACCTCAATGGATGCAGAAACTCGCGCCCAATATGAAATTCCTGATGATATAAAAATTTATAAAGCCGTTGGCTGTGATTATTGCAGCGGAACTGGTTATAAAGGGCGTACTGGTATCCATGAATTATTGGTGATTGATGAAGAAGTTCAACGCCTAATTCATACTAATGCATCTGAAACTGAAATTGAAAAGTATGCGATTAAAAAACTTGGTATGCGAACCTTACGCATGGACGGTTTACGTTGGCTTCGAGATGGTAAAACAACAATTGAAGAGATTATCTCAATTACTAAAGAATAATATATATGCAAACATTTAACTATAAGGCACTGACTAAAGCAGGTAAAGATAAAATTGGCGTGATTCAAGCAGAGACCGCTAAACAAGCTCGGCAATTATTACGTGCTCAGGGTTTAATGGTCACCAATATTGAATCAGAAAAAGATCGTAAAGCCAAAACTTCAAAAGATGTAACCTTTAAGAAAAAAGCAATCTCATCACTTGAGCTATCACTAATTACACGTCAGTTTGCGATTTTACTTAATTCCGGGATGTCGGTAGAACAAACACTATCCGCACTTTCGGATCAATTAGAAAGCCATGAACAAAAAGCAATTATGAGTGGCGTACGTAGTGAAGTCCTTGGTGGGCGTTCATTAGCTGCCTCACTCAGAATGTACCCTAAAGTATTCCCGCCAGTTTATTGTAGCTTAATCAACGCTGGTGAACAATCGGGTAGCTTGGGTAACGTAATGACTAAACTAGCTGATTATAGCGATAAAACGCGCGAGTTAACCAGTAAAATCATGATGGCACTACTCTACCCGATTATTGTCTGTATCGTTGCAACTTTGGTAATTGTTGCATTATTGGTCTTCGTCGTTCCGCAGGTGGTAAAAGTATTTGAAGCATCGAAACAAACCCTGCCGCTCATTACGCGAGGAATGATCGCGAGTAGTAATGGTTTGCGCCATTATGGTATCTATATGTTGATTGTAATCGTATTGATGGTCGTCGGATTTACCAGGTCGCTAAAAAAGCCTGAAAATAGGATTAAATTTCACCGTAAGTTATTAAATCTACCCATAGCCGGTAAACTTTTAGTTAATATTGATATCGCGCGCTTTACTAATACTCTATCCATGCTCTTAGCCAGTGGTGTGCCGATGCTCAACGCATTGGAAGCAAGTCGGGATACGCTGAGTAACTTCATGCTTAAAAACGCCGTGGATCGTGCGGTAATAATGGTTCGTGAAGGGGTTGGCTTAGCCGTGGCGCTCAATGCCCAGAGTGCCTTTCCTCCTGTGGTAATTCATCTGATCGCCAGTGGCGAAAAATCAGGTAATCTTGATCACTTGCTAGAACAAGCTGGTAGCCATCAAGAACTAGAATTAACCCATCGTAGCCAACTCTTAACCGGGATACTTGAACCAGCTTTGATTGTATTCATGGGTGCAGTGGTAATGCTGATTGTAATTGGTATTATGTTACCGATCCTGAATATGAATAAAATGGTTAATTAATTTTAACTCGGTCATCAACAAATTAAATTGCCACACAAATTATGTGTGGCATTGTTTTAAGTTTTGAAATTAAAGCCCTTAGAAATAACCATATTTATAATGTAGTTAAACAAAGGAAGTCGATCATGATTGATAATTTTTTAAATAAGCAGCTGATTTGCCTTGATTTAAAGTCAAGCAACAAAGCAGAGGTTTTTGCAGAATTAGTTGACTTGTTAGTCAAAAATGGTAACGTTAGCAATAAAGAGCAATTTCTCGCTGATGTTAATGCACGCGAAGCAGTTAGTAATACTGGCTTTGAAGAAGGCGTTGCTTTTCCTCATGCCAAAAGTACTGCGGTAGCCACACCTGGCGTAGCTGTTGGAATTAGCCGAAGCGGAATTGATTATGGCGCTGATGATGGCGAATACTCTAAGCTCTTTTTTATGATTGCCTCACCGGAAGGTAGTACTAATTTGCATGTAGAGTTGCTGGCGAAAATTTCAAATAAACTAATTGAGCATGGTTTTATCAATAAAATTATGGCGGCGACAACAACAGATGAGGCGCTCGAGCTCCTTATGGAGCAAAAAAAAGCTAAAGAAGTCCAAACCAGTACGAGTAAAGGTTTTATTATTGGTGTCACGGGTTGCCCAACTGGAGTAGCGCATACCTATTTAGCGGCTGAAGCTCTGGAAATCGGCGCGGCTAATTTGGGTTACACCATCAAAGTTGAAACCAATGGCTCTGTTGGAGTGAAAAACTCCCCCAGCCAAGAGGAAATAGCTAAAGCAGATGCAATTATCGTCAGCTGTGATACTCAAGTTGATATGACGCGCTTTGCAGGTAAAAGACTAATTAAAACTGGCGTAAAAGCTCCAATCAAAAATGCAGAAAAATTAATTCAGGAAGCATTAGAAGCACCATTGTTTCAAGCGCAAGCTTCAGCAAAATCACAAAAACAAGATAAGAAAAACACGGAAAATGGTAGTCTTTATACCTACCTGATGAATGGTGTATCTTATATGATTCCATTTGAGGTTATTTTGTCCGTTGGATAGCTAATCTCAAATATCACAAAATGTTACGTCCATTAGTACCAATCTTGATTGCGCCAATTAGTGGCACATTATTTATTGCTGCAGTGTTTATCTTTGTAATCGGCGCACCAATTGCCAGTTTAATGGTATTTTTAAATCATACCCTACAGGAAATGAGTACCGGTAATGCGATATTATTGGGTATCGTACTGGGTGGTATGACCGGTTTTGATATGGGCGGACCATTCAATAAAGTCGCATTCCTCTTCTCAATTGGTATGATTGCCAATGGTCAAACTCAGTTCATGGGTGCAATGGCATGTGCGATTCCGGTTGCGCCATTAGGCATGGCATTATCAACCCTAATCGGTAGAAAAATGAATCTCTTTAGCGAAGCTGAGCTTGAAGCAGGTAAGGCTGCCGGAGCCATGGGTCTAGTGGGTATTTCTGAGGGCGCGATTCCTTTTGCGGCACAAGACCCATTTTCGGTAATTCCGGCAAATATCATCGGCAGTATGCTTGCATCAGTAATGGCATTTAGTTTTGGTGTAACTGACAGCGTAGCGCATGGCGGACCAATCGTTGCCCTGCTTGGTGCAATGAATAAACCATTGATCGCGATTATTTGTATGCTTTGTGGAGCTGTTACAACTGCGTTAATTGCGATAATTTTGAAAAAATTCTTTACCAAAAAAGCACAAGCTAACAAAGCTTCTCATGCTTTGAATAATGCTTAATCTTTCTTAAACAGGATGGGGTTTCCCCGTCCTGCCCGCAAAATTAAACTGACTCATCACGATGATAAGCGCTATAGTAATTCTTTTAATACCCGCGCGACATCGTAGGGACTTTCAAGCTCATAATCTGCAGCTACATCAGGTAGCAGATCGCCAACTTTGATCTTAATTATCTGGCTTAATTCGGGATGTGTAAGTACAGGCAAATCATTGAAATCATTAAAAACAAAGGCGGTTTCAGATGGTGATACTCCAAGCATGGCTAAGACATCTAGCACTGCAGAACCTTTGTGCACTCCAGCGGTGGTGACATCAATATAGCTATCATTTTGCGTCCAGTTCACTCCAGGTAAATCAATATTGTGCTTAACCCGCACGGATAATTTTGCTGGCTTAATTTCATCAAACCACGCAACAAATTCGCTTAAACTCGCGGTAGTTCTTAGAACCATAATCTGTTCTTGCCAGTACTCAAGATTATTTGAGTACATAAATCCGCCACCCTCATCTACTGAGTAAAACAAATAATGCAGCGCATCTAAATCAACAACTTTAAGAAAATGTTCAATTTCATGGGCTTGCAAATGGCTGACTTGCAAACAATCCCCATTCAAATTTACAACCCGTGCACCACCTTCAATAATTTGTGGTGCTTCAGGATTCAATAATTCTACCATTGGACTTTTTAAGACATTGCACAAGCTACGACCAGTTGCCATTATCCAATGAACGTGTTGGTTTTGTTGAATTAATTCACCCAATTCATCCGGTAAAATATTAGGACTGATGATAGTTGAGCCATCTTTATCCATTATTACCGCTTTAATTAAACCCATTTATTAAAGTTACCCTTCTATACTTATCGTCTTTAAAACTTGAGATTTTGTCACAGCTCAAAAAAGATTCATCATCGATATAATATTTATTGAATTTCGGGATCAGATTTAGGCAACTGTAAAAAATCACTCAAATCATCAATCGCCTGTTGAAAATTAATCACTTTAATACCATGAATCCCCAATGACTTAGCCACCGCAACATTGATTTTATTATCATCGAGAAAAATACAGTTAGTCGCAGCTAAAGAATGCTTATCTAACAAAAATTGATAAATTTCAGGATCGGGCTTCGCCAATTTAACCTGTGATGAAATAATAATATCATCAAAAAGATGCCAGAATTTATGCTCTTCAAATAAGGACTGAAAAATTGAGCTTGGCATATTACTTAAAGCGTAAACATTATATCCCAACTCTTTTAGCTGCCCAATCAAAGCAATCATTTCAGGAATCGGACGCAAAGCAATAGCAACATTCTGCAACAAAGCTTCAATTGCCGTAATTGAACAATCGACATTTAGCGCCATTTGTTCTTTTAATTCTTTGGTTGAGAGCATCCCTTGATCATAAGCCTGCCACTCACGCGAAAGAAAGGTTTTTGCCATCATCGCTTCCATGTTTGAAACACTGAAAACACTGCGTAAAATATGCTCAGGTTGCCACTCTAAAACCACATTACCAATATCAAAAATTACATTTTTCACTGCTTGCGTCATTTTGCACACTCCTAATTAGTTTACACACATAACATCGCCAAGCTATTATTAGCGTAAGCGCTCCAAAAAGCCTTCCAACTCATCAACTGAACTATAATTAATCGTGATTTTACCGTGTCCGCCACGATTATGCTTAATCCCAACTAGCATACCAATTTTATCCGCAATACTTTCTTCCAAGCGTGAAATATCCGGGTCTTTGCGGACTATTTTAATATTATCTGCACCATATTTTAGTTCGTGCAAGATTTTAGCAACTTTGTTTTCTACCTCTGCGGTGGTTAATTTCTTGGCAATAATTTCTTCTGCCAACGATAATTGATTTTCCTCGGAAAGTGGCAACAACGCACGAGCGTGGCCCATATCAAGCTTACGCTCCAATAACATATCTAATACCGGTGTAGTTAGGTTTAGTAAGCGCAGCGTATTAGAAATATTACTTCTTGACTTACCAGTTACCTGTGCCAATGCTTCATGGGTTAAACCAAACTCATCAATCAGCCGGCGATAGCCTTGCGCTTCCTCGACAATATTTAAATCTTTACGCTGAATATTTTCAATCAACGAAACGGCTAAAGCCTCTTCATCGCTAAATTCACGAATAATCGCTGGAATACTCTCAAGACCTGCAATTTGCGACGCACGGAAACGACGCTCTCCAGCAATCAGCTCATAGTGTTCCGGCGCAATTTTCCGTAGTACAACTGGTTGAATCACGCCATTATGACGAATTGAATCCGCTAATTCTTGCAATTCTACTTCATCAAATACTTTCCGTGGTTGGTATTTACCTGCTTGAATTTTAGTTAATGAGATGTCACTAAGCTGATTTATTAATTCCGCTCTATCCCCAGAATTGTTCTCTAAGCTATTTGTGTCCAAATTAATTTTTGATGCGGATAATAACGCATCTAAGCCCTTACCCAAGCCTGTTAATTTTGCCATTTGTTCTAACCACCATAAATAAAACATTTTTATTATTCAACATTCATCTCACGCAGCCGCTTCAATAGCTCACGCGCCATCCTAATATATGCTTGTGAACCAACCGCCTCAACATCTAAAGCAACTGCCGACGTGCCATAACTTGGTGCCTCAGCTAATCTCACGGTACGTGGAATTGAAACATAAAATACCTTATCATCAAAGTACTCTACCAGCTGCGCAGATACCTGCAATGCCAAATTATTGCGTTTGTCATACATCGTACGCAAAATCCCCAAGAGCACAAGCTCTGGATTTAGTTTAGCTTTCATTAATTTAATGGTGTTTAGCAAATCAGTTAATCCTTCCAGTGCATAATATTCACACTGAATCGGAACTAAAACATAATCCGCAGCACTCAAAGCATTTAGCGTTAACAAACTTAACGATGGCGGACAGTCGATTAAGATTAAATCATATTTCTCTTTCACCTTGTGCAAGGCTTGTTTCAAACGAAATTCACGTTCTGCCAAATCAACTAGCTCAATCTCTGCACCAGCCAGATTACGATTAGATGGCAGCAAATCAAATTTACAGCTCTCAGACTTTACAATCGCATCTTCCAACGCTACATTATTGATTAAAACATCATAGATGCTCTGTTTCAAATTATTTTTGTCAACTCCGGCACCAGTAGTAGCATTGGCTTGTGGATCGATATCAATCACCAAAACTTTTTTACGACTTTGGACTAAGGCAGTCGCCAGATTAACAACCGTGGTGGTTTTTCCAACCCCACCCTTCTGATTAACTATAACTATTACATTTTTCATGCACGTTTCATCTCTATCAAAAATCGTTTGGCATCTAAATACGGAACTTTTAACTCTATTTGGCTGCATTCAAATCCGCTAATCTCTTTCATTTCGCTAAGTCCACGCTCTGCCTTCATTGCTAAATAACAACCGTTTTCGGCAAGCAAGTGCTCTGTTAACTGAATAAATAAAGCTAAATCAGCAAATGCCCGTGAGGTAATAACTGTAAATAATTTATCTGGGGTATATGATTCAACGCGTTTACAAACTACATTTAGATTATTAAGTCCAAGTTCAATTTTCACCTGCTGTAAAAAAGTACTTTTTTTATTATTACTATCCAAAACGGTAATCTGTACATCTGATAGCACTATCGCTAAAATAACACCCGGCACGCCCATCCCGCTACCAACATCAAGCACTCGGGCATCTGCCGGAATATGTGCAACCAAGCTCAAACCATCAAGCAAATGCTGAATAATCAAATCACGAGGATTGGTAATTGCCGTCAAACTATACACTTTATTCCAACGTAATAAAATATCTTTATACGCGACTAACTGCTTTAATTGGCTCGCTGTAACCCTCAATCCCAGCTGCGTAATTCCATCAACTAATAATTCGCATAATTGATTATCATTCATTAACGACCGCTCCAGCGCTCAACACTATCCCCACTGACATAAAACGGTTCATTGGCATAATCAAACAAAGCATAATCGCCCGCAGAATTGCCATAAGCATAGCTATAGCTAAAAGATAGATGATTTTCAGCCAAAAATTGTTTAATCCGTGTTACCTTTTCTCTGCCATAACAGTTATGTGTTTGCAAACGCCCAGTCACTCGATTGCGCTTATCAATATCAATCTCGGTTGCAATCACATAATCTAATTTATGCAGCCGCGCCCAATAGCGTAAATAAATGCCTAAATTAGCACTTACCAGAACCAAAGTATGACCATGCTCACGGTGCCACTCTAATTTCGAATAAACTGCAGGCTTAAGGTATTTATTTAAACGGGTGAGTGCAAAATTCTTGGCTTTTTGTTCGAGAACATAGCTTTTCATTCCGGCGATAACGCGCTGCAAGGTGAGTTGTTTAGCTTGCTCATTATTGATAAGCCGTAAAGTATAACGAATCACTATTGGTAATAAACTAGGTACGCAACTTAGAAAACGCCAAATCCCCACCGCATAAATCAAAAATGGAAGCAGCGTATCTCGACTGGATAGTGTGCCATCGAAATCAAAATATGCGACAATTTGTCGTCCTTCCTGCATCTTAGCGATCTCCCATACTTGCCAGCAATTCAGCCTGATGTTCAGCAATTAATGAATTCGTTAACTCATCCAAATCACCATCCATTATATACTCAAGTTTATATAAGGTTAAATTAATCCGATGATCCGACATCCGTCCTTGTGGGAAGTTATAGGTTCTAATCCGCTCAGAGCGATCTCCCGAACCAACCAAACTCTTACGCTGAGCTGATTCTTTGGCTTGCTGCTCACGAATTTGCACATCTTTAATCCGAGTAGCTAACAATGATAATGCCCGCGCTTTATTTTTATGTTGCGAACGATCATCTTGGCACTCAACCACAATCCCTGTTGGTAAATGAGTAACCCGAATTGCTGAATCAGTCTTATTAATATGCTGACCTCCAGCACCGGAAGCACGGAAAGTATCAACTCTCAGTTCAGATGGATTAATTTCAACCTCGGCAACCTCATCCGCTTCAGGCATAATTGCAACTGTACAAGCTGAAGTATGTACCCGACCTTGCGACTCGGTAGCGGGAACCCGTTGTACCCGATGCGCACCAGATTCAAATTTCAAGCGTGAATAAACCCCGCTGCCCATGATTTTAGCCACGATCTCTTTATAGCCTCCAACGTCAGACTCCGCAGAAGAGACTACCTCAACTTGCCAGCCCATACGCTCGGCATAACGCGAATACATCCGAAATAAATCACCCGAAAATAACGCCGACTCATCACCACCAGTACCCGCGCGAATTTCCAAATAGACGTTTTTATCATCATTCGCATCTTTAGGTAACAATAGCTTCTGTAAATCTAGCTCAAGTTCTTCGATTTTAGTTTTTGCTGCTGCCAATTCGCTTTGGGCAAACTCTTTCATCTCCGGATCAGATAACAATAATTCTGCAGTTTCCAGATCTTCAGCACATTTAGTATATTCAGCAAACTTTTCCACTACTGGAGTTAGCTCCGCATACTCACGATTTAAACGAGTGAACTCATTCATATCGTTAGTTATTTCTGGCTGAGATAATAAGCTGGATAATTCTTTCTGACGCTCACCTAATATCGTTAATTTATCAATAACACTTTGCTTCATTAAATACCTCTAAACTTCCAAACTATATAAATGCCCCAGCAAATTAACTAAATCATCTTGCTGATGTCCGTTACTGGCACATATATTTACCGTTGGATTATGTAATAAACGATTGGTAAGCTGGACCGATAATTGCTTTAACACCTCACTCGGTGACTCACCATTTAATAACTGTTTTTCTGCTGCTGCCAAGCTCTCTAATCGAATCGACTCTGCTTGCTCACGTAACTTACGAATCAGCGGTGCAAAACCACGTTTACGCAACCATGAGTGATAATCTTCCAATTTAGCAGCTATAATTCCTTCCGCTTCTACTGCGGCAAATTTACGCTTTTCAAGTCCAACATCAACTAATTTGGCAATATCATCGACGGTAAAAAGATGAATATTGGCATACTGTTTTAGTCCGCGTTCAACCAGTAATGGCATTGATAAATCAATAATTAGCTTAGCTTTATTTTGAATAATATCTTGCTGCATCATTGCTTCAGTTAACAGCGGAGAATTATTCGCACAACAAATAACCACTGTAGCATAATCATTTATCACTTCAGCTAGGTTAGCCAGCGAATCAACTGAGGCTCCAATCTTTGCTGCAACCAAACCAGCATTAGCAACGCTACGATTAATTACTAATTTATCACCTAAATCCAGATAAACAAAATGCGGCGCAATTTGTTGCATCATTTGCCCGGCACCAATAAACAGTATATTACGATTAGGTAGTTTATCTAAATACGCCGCTACATAATCAACAACCGCGTGCCCCATCGAAATAGCGACATTATTAATCGCGGTATGATTACGAACCTCTTTTTCAACTGCTAAAGCCATTTGAAATAAGCCCGCCAAATTACTACCCAGCGCAGAATGCTCATGGGCAATATCCATCGCTGATTTTACCTGAGCAACAATCTCGGTTTCACCAAGTACCATTGACTCTAAGCCTGAAATTACCCGAAAAAGATGATGCGCACACTCCTGCCCCTGATACACATAACTATGCTGACGAATCGTCCGCGGGCAGACATTATGCATATCACACAAAGCGTTAATCACAAAATTGATATCATTGGCAATACAGTATAGCTCAGTCCGATTGCAAGTCGAGAGTAAGACGACTTCTTTGACAATCCCGGAATTAATAAAACGTTTTAAAACTAACGGAACTTCTTCACTAGCAAAAGCCAAGCGATCACGTAGTTCAAAATCTGCGGTTTGATAATTCAAACCAAAAACTAAAGGTTGTAACATAAAATTCTTATTTGTAAATTATTTCAATTACTGGAATATAAGGCTACTTATTAGGTTTAATGTAAGTACTTATACTCTAAAATTTGTAACTATTGGAATATGAAGCAAGAGTTAGGCGCAATGCGACGAAGTGTACATAAGAAGTACATAAGGAGCATTGCAACGACACTATTGCAAAATAGTCCGAACAGTTACGGTTTAATATTGGTATTAATATCTTGAATAAACTTATCATTAATACTACCATCTAAATAGCGCAGTTGAATTCGCGCCATAAGATACTGATAGCGTGACTGTTGATAAGTTTGAAAAGTTTGATAATAGTTCTTCTGTGAATTTACTAGATCCACACTATTACGTACCCCAACCTGATAACCTAACTGATCCGAATCCAGCTTAGTTTTAGCAGATTTAAGTGCTGTTTGCTGCGCTTTAACTAAGCTAACACCATTAAGCACCTGCCAGTAACTATTACGAATATTTTGATCCGTTTGTCGCTCAACACTCACCAATTGCTGCTGAGAGGCAACATAGGTAGCACGTGCTTGACGAACCCCTGCATTAACACTACCACCAGAATAAATCGGCACGTTTAACTGCAGACCTATCCCACCATTAGAGTAACTAGATAATGGAGTTCCCGGTACACTAGTTAATTGTTGTACTTGTGCTGGTGTTGCATTAGTATTATCCAAACCTCCAGTATCCTGATACTGATAAGTTCCATTCACATTCAAAGTCGGTAAGTGTCCAGAGATTGCAATATGAACATCTTGGTTTGCCATCGCAACTTGCGTCAGTGATACCTTGATGTTTAGATTACCCGACTCCCCCATCTGTGACCATTTATCTGCGCTTTGTGGGTTTGGAGGAACTAATTTAAGATCATCCACTACAGACTGAATTTTCTCAGGATCTAAACCAGTTATATTTTGAAAAATATTTTTCTTATAAATCAAATCGTTGGTCGCTTGAATTTCCTGTGCTGCAGAAGAATCATAGCCAGCTTGCGCATCATTCACATCGGCAATCGTAACGGTTCCGACTTCAAATGATTTTTTGGCTTGATTCATTTGCTTCTCAAGGGCTTCCTTAGTCTTTGTGATGGATAGCAACGTATCCTGTGCATAAAGAACATCCACATACGCCTGAGCAACCGTAACCAATAATTGTTGTTTAGCATTTTCAAGCTGTAAATTACCAATCTGTGCAGAGTATTGACCTTTAGAGAAGGTTGAGAACTTACTCCAGTCAAAAACTACTTGCGTCAACTGAGCAGAATAAACTGGCTGATGATAGTAAGCTTCAATTCCACCTTGATTAAAGTAATTTTCAGAAAGACTTGCTGAACCACTAATTTGCGGAAGTAACTTGCCCAATGCGATATTCTTTTGCTCTATCGTGGCATCACTGCTTGCAATTTGTTGTAAATATGTTGCATTATAGCTTAAGGCTTGCTGATAAGCATAGGACAAATCATAGGCAAATGCAGCTGAGTTAATGCATCCACTTAGCAATAGAACACTTAATATTTTTTTCATAGCTTAACTTCCTTTTCCTGAGGTTTAGTGACCTTAAATGCCCAAGCATATAAGGCCGGAAGGAATATCAATGTTAATAAAGTCGCAACGAATAAGCCACCCATTACCGCTACTGCCATTGGTCCCCAGAATGCACTGCTAATCAAAGGTATCATTCCCAAAATAGCAGCAGCTGCTGTTAGCATGATCGGTCTAAAACGACGTACTACTGACATTTTTACAGCTTCATATGGCGCCTCACCTTTTTTGATATCACTTTCAATTTGGTCAATTAAAATTACTGAGTTACGCATAATAATCCCAAGTAATGCAATTACGCCCAATAACGCCACAAAACCAAATGGAGCATTTAGCATAATTAATGATAACGTTACACCAATCATGCCAAGTGGCGCAGTTGCTAACACTAGCAATGAACGCTTAAAACTATTTAACTGCAACATTAATAAAGTAAGCACGATTAAGAACATCACCGGATATAATGCAGCAATTGGTGCACTGGCTTTTTGTGATGACTCAACTCCACCACCCATTTCAATATGATAGCCAAGAGGCAAGGTTTTTTCCAATTCTTTTAATTTTGGATAAATTTTACTTGCTATATCATTGCCTTGCACACCATCAACAACATCAGCGCGAACAGTGATTGCCGGTACACGACTTCGGCGATATTTCAGACTTGGCTCGGTAATAAAGATTGCTTTAGCAATTTGTCCGACCGGAACAAACGCATTACTTGCCGTCTGAATCATTAGGTTACTTAAGTCACTCGGCTGAGTTCTTTCTGACTTATTAAGTTCCGCAACAACCGGAATATACTCGTCTTTATCCAGATAATAAGTCATCGTTGACCCAGAGAGCAAGGTATTTAGCTGCTGCTCTAAATCACTGGAAGAAAGACCAATTTCCTGAGCTTTATTTTGATTAACCTCAAGTCGAATTGATTTTAGATCATCACCCCAATTATTATTAACATTTTTAGTATATGGGTTTTGTCTTATAATACTTTCAACTTGTTCAGAAATACCCAATAGTTCCTTATTGTCAGTTCCTGAGATCCTAAATTGAATAGGATAGCCAACCGGAGGACCTAACTCCATTAATTTTACTTTATGTCTAACATCAGGATATTTGGTCGATAAAATTTGGTCTAATTTTTTTGCAACTATTTCGCGGTCTTTACCACCTTTGCTCATAATCAAAAGTTGGGCAAAGTTGGTGTTTTCTTGTTGCACATCTAACGATAAAACAAATCTAGGCGCCCCAACACCGATAAATGTTGTAACTGCTTCAATACCACTTTCTTTTAACGCTAATTTTTCAAAGCTACTAGCTTGTGATTCTGTATTATAGATTGATGATGAATATGGCAACCACATATCAACCAAAATTTCCGGTCGATCTGATGCCGGGAAAAACTGTTGTGCCACAAATAGGCGAAATATCACTAACGATAGTACAAATATTCCAACCGTACCCAATACTACAGTTTTTTTAAATTGAAGCACCAAATCTAAAAAGGCTTTAAATTTGTTATATAATTTGCTATCAAATATATCTTTGCCAGCATGAGCCGCTGCAATTTTCCGATACTTTTCAACTGGTAAAAGATGAAACCCCAAGTATGGAGTAAAGATTACGGCAACAAACCATGAGACTATTAATGAAATAGCAACCACAGAGAATAATGAAAAAACATATTCGCCAGTCGTTGAGCTATTTAATCCGACAGGTAAAAACCCCGCAACCGTAATTAACGTTCCAGACAGCATTGGGAATGCAGTTGAAGTGTAAGCATACGTTGCAGCGTCAAACTTATCCATCCCCTCTTCCAGCTTCTGCACCATCATCTCAACTGCAATAATCGCATCATCGACCAAGAGCCCAAGTGAAATGATTAATGCACCGAGTGAAATACGTTGTAAATCAATTCCCAGCAATAGCATAATGATAAATGTAACAGACAACACCAATGGAATGGTAATCGCAACAACAATACCAGTTCTAAAGCCTAAACTTACAAAACTAACCACTAAGACGATCAATACCGCCTCAATCAAACTCTCAACAAATTCTTCAATCGCTTTGTTTACCACATGTGGCTGATCTGAAACTACATATTCATTTATACCAACTGGTATTTTATCTTTAATACTCTTATATTTATCAACAATCTTCTGACCACTACCAATAATATCGGCGTTATCTTTTAACACTATACCAAGAAGAATTACCGGTTGTCCATTATAATGAACTTTATTTGTTGGAGGGTCAACAAATTGGCGCTTGATATCCGCAATATCACCGAGTCTAAAAATCTTACCATTGGCAGCAATTGGTAAACTTCTGACTTCCTCAAGATTTTCAAAATTACCAGTTACCCGTACCTGAATTTCATCACCCGTGGTATTAAAACTCCCGGCTGAATTAACTGCATTTTGATTCTGAATCGCACTTAACACCTGAGTTAAACTAACACCTAAGGTTGATAATTTACTACTATTAATATTAACCGTAATTTGCTCAGGCTGAGTTCCAATTAAATCAATTTTTTTCACACCATCAACAGAAAGCAACTCGCGTTTAACACCTTCAATAACGCGGCGTAGCTCTTCAAAATTATAACCACTCGCCTGAAATGCAAATATATTACTATAAGTATCTCCAAACTCATCATTGAATGCAGGACCAATTACTCCAGGCGGTAGAGTCGATTTCATATCGCTAATTTTTTTACGAACCTGATACCAGGAATCAGTTACATCACGTCCTCGAATAGTATCTCCCAATTCAACGGTAATAATCGCTGAACCAGGTCTAATTTGCGACGAAGTATTATCTAAAGTAGAAAGCTCCAAAAGCTTCTTCTCAATTTTATCGACTACCTGATCTTCCATCTGCTGTTCGGTTGCACCCGGCCACTGAACAGTAATCACCATAGACTTAATCGTAAAATTAGGATCTTCGCGTTGATTTAGATGAGTATAACTATAAAAACCAGCGATAAATAGTAAAACTAAAAAGTATTTAATTAATGGCTGATTCTTTAAAGCCCATTCTGAAAGATTTATATCCTTAAGCGACATATACAGCACTACCTCTATAATTCAACATAAATAAAGCGTATATTATAACAGATAACACCTCCATATTAATGCTTAAGTTTTGTACTAAAATCCATACTAAATACGCAACTAAAAGACAAAGCTGAGTAAAAGATGCTAATTTGAGCGGAAATTTAATAACTAGTATATTCTAAGGACTTCCAAATACGGTATAATTAGGTATAGACTTTGGCTATGGGTTTTAAAGTGTAACGGATTGCTATAACTTAACGAGGAACAGATGAAAAGAATAAAGGCGCTAGGATGGTTAATCATTTACTTACCGTTGGTAAATGCCAGTAATACCATTGCCTGGTCAAGTGCAAACCAAGCTTATAATCAGGGAAACCTTGCAGTCCTGTCTCAACTTAGTCAAACATACCCAAATGATACTGTTATTACATACCTGAATGCCGCAGCTAACTTAAGTAGAACTAATCCTACGGCAGCACTAGAATTTGTTCAAAATAACTCCACTGATTTTTTCCGGACCGACTTAAATCACCAATTACTTAGTTACTATTTTAATAATCAAGCTTGGGATAGTTACCTAAACATATATATGCAAATGGAATCCAGTCAAGTTAACACCAATGAAACCTGTGGCTACGATATCGCAAACTTTGCGCTAAATAAACACCAAGCAATTCAGAGTGATTTTAACTATTTTCTTGCCAACAAAATGCCACTGTGGTGCATCTCTCTAATCGCTTCAAAACTCAATAATAAGAGTTTAGACAAAAAACTTCTAACTCCATTTTTATATAATCTGATAAACAATGATCAAACCTTTCAATTCAATCAATTAGCTGATGATTTAAACTATAGCAAAGTAAACTTCTCATCTGGAAACTCCGCAAATAAATACCAAACTGTATATCGGATTTCAAACTTAGCCGTAAAAGACCCCGAGCAGGCGTATAATGAAATAGCTAAAGCAAATGTAGACCAATCTACCAAAGAATATTTATATAATCAAATAGCTGCTAATTTGGCTATCAAACAATACTTCCAAGGCGCATTAGCTGCGATTGAAAAGGGTAATAATGACTTTCTTTCTGATGATGAATACGAATGGCGGGTACGAACTTATCTAGCCGTAAGCAACTGGAGCCAGGTTTATGCAACAATTAACGCGATGCCTACAAAACTACAAAACAAAAGTGCTTGGTTATACTGGAAGGCTTATGCTGCAGGAAAGTTAGGGCAAAAAACCACAGCTCAGGAAACATTACAAAAAATACCTGTTAACTATAACTATTATTCACTATTAGCACAATCTGAATTACGAGCACCTTTAAACCCACAAAACACGCCATCCCAAAAGAGGATAAATTCTTCAGAAGACACCAAAGACATTCAACTTTCTTTTGACTTATATCAAGTTGGTAAACAGATTAATAGCAACAATTTTGTCCGCTTAGCAACGCAGAGTTTAAAATATATTATCAGCTCTGCCAATGATAGTGATATTGCAGCTATTAGTAAAAAAGCCATGGACTTAGGCTGGACTGAAATGAGTATCTATGCCGCAAATAACCTTACACAACAAGATGCTAGCCTTAGTTTCCCATTAATGTTTAGTCAGCAATATAAGAAGTATAGTCAAAGCAATGGTATTGACATGAGTTTCTCAATGGCAATTACCCGGCAGGAAAGTCGTTTCAATCGTAACGCACTGGCTTTTGATGGTGGCGTTGGGCTAATGCAAATTATGCCGACAACAGCATCATACATTGCCAAAAAAACAGGCTCAGATAACTGCTATAAAAATTACGAATGTAATATTAAATTTGGTTCGTGGTATCTCGGACATCTTAGCAACAAGTTTGGCAATAATTTAATATATGCCAGTGCTGGCTATAATGCTGGACCAGCTCGCGCTCACCGCTGGCAACAGGCATTTCAAAATATGGATAATAGGGTTCAGATTGAATTGATTCCTTTTAAAATTACCCGTGATTATGTCCAAAAAGTTTTAACGAATAAAGTAGTTTACGATGCCAGATTAAATAATAGCCCCAAAGTGGATATATTAAAGTATCTTAATCAAATAAATAAGCAAGATCGCACTTTTATTGTTGATGATGATAATAACTCCGGTGATTCAAGTGGTCAAAACCAGTAAGCAAATGACTATATACCGCGTTGGTGGATATGTCCGGGATAAATTACTTGGGCTAAAACCCTATGATTGCGACTATGTTGTGACAGGAAGTTCGCCTGAAAAAATGCTGCAACTGGGCTATACTCAGGTAGGTAGAAGCTTTCCCGTCTTTCTGCACCCAACAACTAGGGAAGAATACGCTCTGGCAAGAACTGAGAAAAAAATTTCTTCTGGGCACACCGGGTTTAGTACCGACAGTAGTAGCAATGTGACTCTTGAGCAAGATTTATCTAGGCGGGATATTACAATCAATGCAATCGCGGAAGATATGAATGGGGGGATAATTGATCCATTTAATGGGGTACAAGACCTGCGAGCTCACATCATTCGCCACGTCTCAGCCGCATTTAGTGAAGATCCGCTACGTATTTTAAGAGTAGCACGCTTTGCCGCTAGGTTTAACTTTAAAATTGCCGATGAAACGTTAGAGCTATTAACTGCCATGGGCATTAACCAAGATGGATTAGCCCTAAGCCGTGAACGAATTTTAAATGAATTAGATAAAGCACTCAGTTATCAATACACCTCGCGCTTTTTTAAAGTATTAATTGTAACAAAAAACCTCGCGGTGTTCTTTCCTACACTCGCCAAAGCAATTGAATGTGAAGATAAGCAAAATCAATTTATTTCTACTTTGGAGCAACTTAAAAATACTAAAACTAAATATTTAGTTTTGGCGTACACTTTGGCTGCCAACAATTTTAAAACAAATGAAAACGAATTTTCTATTGACAAAAAAAAACTCACTTTAATGAAACACGCAAGCTTAATTTTCGCATTTTTAGCACAGCAGTCACCCAATCAATCAAATGATGAGCAAATTCTGAATTTACTAAAAAAAAGTAATGCCCTGCGAGATCAGAAAAGCTTTTTACAATTATTGCAATTACTGGCTGAATTACCATATTACACAAATGATCACGCTCGCTTAATCTTAAGTTTATTAGAAGAATTATCACTCATGCTAATCCAACTTAATTTCTCTGATCTTGCAAATTCACCAGCAGGTCAAACCGTACAACAAGCGGTTCAGGCTCGACAACTATCCACAATTAATCAAATTAGGACAAATTATGGCATCTAATACTTATATTGGACACATCAGCTTATTATTAGACATACTGCTTATTATTGGCGTAATTGCTTGCTCAATAAGTGGATGCTTAAGAGCAATTGACTCCAAGATGGACATAACTGGAGCCCTCCTCTTAGCTTTTGTAATCTCTAATGCGGGTGGAACTTTCCGCGATTTGATCTTAGGCACGACCGTTTTTTGGATAAATAACCACCTTTATGTCTGGTTAAGCCTTGGGGTTGGCGCAATTACCTATGTAATATTTTACTTCAACCCAAAACTTCTAGCTAATCGCAGACTAACACAACTGGTTCTTCTATCTGATGCTATTGGATTGGCAGTATTTTGTTTAGCTGGTGTTGAAAAATCATACATAATGGGGCAAAATTTTTATATCGCAATTATTTTAGGTATTTGGACCGCAGTAGGTGGTGGTGTAATTGCAGATGTTATAGCAAATCGCGTACCATTGGTATTTTCCAGCGAGCTATACATTACAGTATCCTTTCTTGGTGCAATTTTGTATATTTTACTATCTGGATTTATGTTACAAGAGCTCGCTGGTTTTATCTCGGTAATGTTTATGGTTACGCTAAGAATGATGAGTGTAAAATATCATTGGAAACTACCTATTATCAATGCTTAAAACGAATTTTGCAGTAAAATGTAGGATTTATGCACAGCTTTTTTATTAAATTAAATCAATGGATTAAATGTTTTATAAAAAAATTTATAAAATTGAATTTGACAGCATTAGCAGGCTTTGGTATAACTACGTCTGTATATACTAAATTTAATCTATTTCTTGGAGCTTTTTATGAATAAGGCAGAATTAATTGAGGCTATTGCTACTAGTGCAGATATCTCTAAGGTTAAAGCAGGCGAAGCTGTTGATGCATTTGTAACAAGCGTTACTGCTGCGTTAAAAAAAGGTGAAACGGTAACTTTGGTTGGTTTTGGATCATTCTCTACTGCAGAACGTGCTGCACGTGTTGGTCGCAATCCTAAAACAGGTAAAGAGATTAAAATCTCTGCAACAGTTACACCTAAATTTAAACCAGGTAAATCACTGAAAGAAGCTGTAGCAAAAAAATAATCATGCGCTTTGAAAAAGATGCTGCCTTATACAGCATCTTTTTTTATTTTCATTTCCTTAGATTCACAATAAATTATGATAAATAAACAAACTCCCATTCTCCTAATATTCGCTTTATCTTTTACCATCACCTCATGTTCTACTACTGGTGGCAGTTCAAGCTATGGTCGCACCCATAAAGGCACTAGTAAAAAGTCAAGTGTTCCTAAAGTGCCACCTAAGGTTATGCCTGGTGGCAGTGGCGATAATTGGCGCTATTTAGGCAGTAGTGATGATAGATTGATTACTAGTGAAATAAATGAGTCAAGTATCACTAGCGGTAAAATTAATAAATTTCAAGATCGTAAAACTGTTGTTGATCAAAATAAGTTTAATTATCAAAACTTAACGCCAAAGTACAAATATAATTTATCATGGTGGCGGATTGATTGTTCACAAAAACAATATCTCATAGATTCAAGTAGCATTTATGACGTGTATGGTAATCTAATAAAAAACTATTCCTTTAGTGGTAGCAATTGGAGCGAAATAAGTAATGCTTCAATTGCAGAGCAGCAATATAATTATATATGCAAAGGAATTGGGCGTAATATTGGTTATTAGCAAGCAAACAAAAAGCTAGAATTTTATATGTTCTAGCTAGATTTGTTGCTTAAGCTTGCACAAATTTAATTGTATTATATGGTATATAATTTATTCACTTAGTTAGTGAAAACATCAAGAGTTAACTGCGTCTATAAAAAGTAATCATTCTGCTTATAGCAGCTAAAATTAGCAGTAATAATACTCCACAAATAATTGGGTAATTGGTATAGTGCTGGTATGGAGTCGTACCAATTCTACCTTGAACGTAATCAATTAAAACTCCAGACTCATAATCAGGTAAGCGTGACTGAATTTCACCATTTGGTTTAATAATTGCACTGCTGCCAGTATTAGTTGACTGAATGAAGTAACGCTGATTCTCTAATGCACGCGCTTGCGAGAGCTGTAGATGCTCATCTTTGGCATGAGTATTACCAAACCATACCAAATCACTAATATTTGCCATAATTGTAGAATTAGACGCGCGATTAACCAGTTCATTGGCAAAGCCATTTTCATAACAAATATTAAACGCTATCTTTTGACTAGCTAAAACAAATGGGGCTTGATCAAGTTTGCCAGCACTAAAGCCCACCATCGGTAATCCAAATAAGCGATACAAACCACCCCAAATGCTCGCTAATGGAGTAAATTCACCGAATGGTACTAAATGTGTTTTCGCATAGTAAGGATGCCCTGGCTTACTCACATCAACTGCAGCGCTAGCATAGTCACCAGCATCATTAATAATTTGCGGCATGCCAATCACTAGTTCAGCACCATTTTCCCTAGCTAAGGCGGTGATATCATTTAAATAATATGCTGGCAGATTACTCTCAAAAATAGGAAAAGCTGTTTCTGGTAAGATAATTAAATCGGCTTTAGTGCGAGCAATGACTTTAGCATACATATCCAAATTGCGTAAAAATTTACGACTATCCCACTTCGTCTCCTGGTCAATATTACCTTGTATAAGTGCAACTTTAATCTGACGCCCATACGGCTCAGTATATTGCTTGTTGTTCAAGCTATAACCAATAAGCGCTAACAGCATAAAATAGACAATAGACAGACGCTGTGCCCGGGTAATTTGCGGAGCATTACCTAATAAATTTTGACGCTTACGGATGACAACAAATAAAAAACCAATAACACTTAAACTAATCCAAGATACGCCATAAATACCGAGTATCGGGAAATAGCCAGTTAGTAAGGTATTGCTAACTTGCGAATAGCCAATATCACACCATGGGAAACCAGTCAACACCCAGCCGCGCAACCACTCACCAAGCACCCAACAGCTAGGAAATATAAATAAATAGTTAATTTCTGTAGATTTAGTTCGAACATAACTAAAAAGAAGGAATGAAAAAACAATAAAGAATGCCATTACGCCTGAGAAAGCTAATTGAGAAATTATAGCAACTACAATTCCCGTTTGAATAATATAGTTTAAGGAATAAAAAATCCAATAAAGTTGAGCGGTAAAATATCCCATACCAAAGCAGGCGACACCCAGATAAAGATAGCGTTTTTTCCCTTGAACTAGTAGTTCTTCATAAACCCACAATAAGATTAACAATGAAATAATTATAAAAATACTTTTATGAAACGGTGCAAAAGCAAGCATACTAAGGATACCGGCTAGAAATAGCCATAAAGGTGCTAATTTAGGAGAGATATTATTCATTGATTTCTGGCATTTTTTTTATTGTTAATGAACTTATTTTACGACTATCAGATTGTATAATTTCAACCTCATAACCATTAATCATAAAGATTTCGCCGCTTTGCGGTATTTTGCTTAAATATTTACAAATATACCCACCAACACTTTCAACCTTATCATCCGCCCAAGTTGAAGATGTTGCATGATTAAACTGCTCAAGACCACAAAAACCTTTAACACGATATACATTAGCTTGCAATTCTACAACACCATGCTCTTCACCATCAATAGCATCGTGCTCATCATCAATTTCACCAATTATTTGCTCAACAATCATTTCCAGAGTGACAATTCCAGCAACATTGGTAAATTCATCCACCACCACAGCTAAATGTGAGTGGCGTACACGCATTTCATAGAGTAAAGCATCAATTGGCTTAATATCTGGTACAAAAAATGGCTGACGAAGTAAAGAATGAAGATCAAACTCACTTGGATTTAGAATATATTGAACAATATCTTTACTATGAAAGATTCCTAGCACATCATTAATATTATCACCAACAACTGGAAATCGTGAATGACCGGTAGAAATAATTAATTTTAATATTTCATCAACCGAACTATCTAATTTAATAATATCAACTTCATGACGAGGTAATAAAATATCTTTAGCCCGCATATCACCAAATTGTAATACCGCTTCTAGCAATGGTAAACTATCGCGATCAAAGACTCCAATTTTGGCAGCCTCCTCTAAGACACTTACTAGCTCTCTACGCGTACTTACCTGATGACTAAATAATTGCTGCAATATTTTACTATTAAATAATTTCATTATTACCCCAAAACGGTCTTAAACCTACAAATATGGATTCTCAAAACCAATTTTTTGCAACAAATTAATTTCAATTGACTCCATCATCTCAGCATCATTTTCATCAACATGATCATATCCTTGCAAATGCAATGCTCCATGAACTAACATATGTGCGTAATGCGCTAAAATTGGTTTGGATTGCTCCAATGCTTCACGAACAATAACCTCATCACATAAAATAAGCTCACCACTTAAGAGACCAAACTCATCACGTGTACTGGCATATTCAAGTGAAATTACGTTAGTCGGCTTATTTATGCCACGATATTCGTAGTTAAGTTCTTGTGATTGCTCTTCGCTGACAAATGAAATACTCAGAATAACTGTAGCATATTTTTTTTGCAAGCTTTTACGCAGCCATTTATCAATTTGAGATCGAGCTGGCTGATGAGCAAGAACTTTATCACGTATAAGATTAAATTTTAACATAATTAGATAATATAGAAGTTTGAAACACTGGAAATAAAACCTATGACAAACAATAATGTGAAGGCAAAAAGCCAGAAGAACAGGAAAAAGAGTAGATGGTGCCGCGGGCCGGAATCGAACCGGCACGGGAATCACTTCCCGAGGGATTTTAAGTCCCTTGCGTCTACCAGTTTCGCCACCGCGGCAATGTTAGACACCATCTTTAGATTTTGTGGAGGCGGGGGTCGGAATCGAACCGGCGTCCACGGCTTTGCAGGCCGCTGCATAACCACTCTGCCACCCCGCCACACATACGGGCGCACTTGTGCATCATAGTGGAGCGGGAGACGAGACTCGAACTCGCGACCCCAACCTTGGCAAGGTTGTGCTCTACCAACTGAGCTACTC